>DATIDO010000476.1:0-5642 GCA_035456245.1 Polyangiaceae bacterium | reverse complement strand
AGCCGCCTGGAGCTGAGCCTGCGTACCAGCCACTCGCCGATCCACGGCGTGCGCATCCCGGCTTCGGCACTGCTCGAGTCGGTGACGCTCGATGGCCAGGAGCAGAGCGCCAAGAACGAGGCCGGCCTCGTGCGCGTGGCGCTGCGCCCCGGCTCCCATCGTCTGGTCGTCGAGTGGCAGGAGAATACGGGCCTCACCACGTCGTTCCGCAGCTCCTCGGTGGATCTGGGGGCCGAAGCCACGAACTTCCGGACTTCGATCCAGATCCCTGCAGACCGCTGGCTCCTGGCGGCGGGTGGCCCCGGCTACGGACCGGCCATCTTGTTCTGGGGCTACCTGGTCTTGATCGTCGTTGCGGCCTTCCTGCTGCCGCTGGTGCCCGGGAGTCGCCTGCGCCACTACCAGTGGCTGTTGCTCGGGCTCGGCCTCACCCAGGTCCCGGCGCTCGTGGCCGTGTCGATCGTCGGCTGGTTCTTCTTCGTCGAGGGGCGAGCGCGCTACTGGGCCAAGACGCAACGCTTCAAGAACTTCCTCCAGCTCGTGCTGATCGGAGGCACCGTGCTCTTCCTGGTGGCCCTCACGGGCGCGGTCTACCAAGGGCTGGTCTTCTCACCCGACATGGAGATCGCCGGCTCCGACTCCTACGCCGGACAGCTCTCCTGGTACGTCGACCGCAGCCCCAGCTCGACCCAGCCCGTGTGGTTCGTCAGCACGTCCCTCTGGGCCTGGCGGGCCGTGATGCTCGTGTGGGCCCTGTGGTTGGCCCGTTCACTGCTCGATTGGCTGCGCTGGGCTTGGACCGTGGCCCACCAGGATGGCTTCTGGGCCGAGCCGAGCGCGACCGGCAAGCGAGGCGGCCTGTGGCGCTTCGTCCCGGGACGCGCGGACGCGACGGCGGACGCGACGCCGGGGACGACAGCCGAGCCGACGGCGGGGGCTGGCGAAGCCGCGGGGGCGAGCGACGCCGCACCGGCAGGCACCCCGGTTCCGGAGGCTGGAGAAGACCCCGAAGCGACGGCACCTCCAGACGGCCCCAGCTGAATTGGTGTACCGTGAACACATGAGCCTCGCCGACGAGATCAAGAAGCGCATGTTCGCCGCCATGAAGGCCGGCCGCACCACGGAGAAGGAGATCCTGAGGGTCGCCATGGGCGAGATCACGACAGCCGCAGGCCGGAGCGACGGACCTCTCCCCGACGAAGAGGTGCAGCGACTGCTCAAGAAGTTGGTCAAGTCGAATCGCGAGGCACTCGCCACCACCGAGGACGCCGGCCAACGCCAAGAGCTGGAGACCGAGATCGAGGTGCTTTCCGAGCTGCTCCCTCGCGCCCTCGGTGTCGACGAAATCTGTGCGGCGCTCGAGGCCGTCCGTTCCGCCATCACTGCTGCCCCTCAGCCAGGTCCGGCCGTGGGCATCGCCATGAAGCACCTGAAGCAAAGCGGACTGGCAGCCGACGCCGCGACGGTGAACGAAGCCGTGGCCCGCCTGCGCGCCTGAAACCCAGCAATGACTGCCAAGGCCGTTTCTCCCGCGATTCCCCCGCGCAGCTTGCGCGACGGCTTGGGACTGAGCCCCGCCCAGGCCCGCATTGCCCGAACCCGCCTGGGTGCCTTCGCCTCGATCCTCGCCGTGCTCACGCTCACCGGCTCGCTGGGCTTGTGGGCGCTGTTCCCCATCGAGTCGCGGCTGCTGGAGAGGAATCAGCTCGTCTTCTTGGCCGAGCTGGGCGTGGCCTTGGACGCCGGGATGATGTTCCTGGTTTGGGGTACGCGCTGGAATCACGACCTCATCATCCGAGTCGGTTGGGCCTATCAGCTGCTGCGCTGCCTGACGCTGTCGCTCAGCCCGATGCCGGCGGATGGACCAGCCATGCTCACCTGGGCATCGATCACCATCGTGGCCTTCCCGATCTTGCTGCCCATGGTCCGACCGTGGAGCATCCTGACGACCGTCACCTCGGCGATGATGCCACCAGGCGCCCTTTGGCTGGTCTCGCAGATCAACCCCGGCTCCCTGGCGGCCTCCGACCTGGTGATGTCCGCCTACACGTCGTGCGTCGTGCTGGCCATGGCGCTCCTGATCGGCGACGCCGTGAACCGCATCGGCGCCTCACGCGACACGCTGGTCGGCGGCTACCGCCTGCTCGAGCGTGTCGGCGTGGGTGGCATGGGCGAGGTCTGGAGCGCCAAACACCGCTTCTTGGCCCGCTCGGCCGCCATCAAGCTGATCCCGCAACGCCCCGACGATTCGGCTCGCGCCAAGCAAAAGGCTCTGCGCCGCTTCCGCCGCGAGGCCCAGGTCACAGCCCAGCTCAGCTCACCGCACACGGTGCAGGTCTTCGACTACGGCACGACCGACGCCGGTCTGTACTACTACGTGATGGAGTACCTGGACGGCTTCGATCTCCAGGAACTGGTGCGTCGTTTCGGTCCGTTGTCGTCCGCCCGTGCGCTCTACATCATGCGCCAGGTCTGCGACTCGATCGGTGAGGCCCACGAGAACGGGCTGATTCACCGCGACCTGAAGCCTTCCAACCTGTTCGTGGTTCGACGCGGCCTGCGCGCCGACTTCGTCAAAGTGTTGGACTTCGGCCTGGTGGGTCTGGGCGATCGTCTGCGCACCGAGACCTACGACGGCAAGATCACCGCCGCCGGCATGATGACCGGCACGCCTGCCTACATGTCGCCCGAAATGGCGCTAGGCAATCGGGTCGACGGTCGCGCCGACCTCTACTCGCTGGGCTGCGTCTTCTACTTCTTGCTCACGGGAAAGCTGCTCTACCCTGGTCTTTCGGCCGTTCAGATGGCGCTGGCGCATGCCCACGATCCGCCACCGCATCCTTCGGACGCCAACCCCACGGTCGATCCCGTGCTGGAGACGATCATCATGCGGCTCCTGGCGAAGAACCCGGCCGAGCGCCCCCAGTCCGCGCAGCAGTTGGTGCGCCTGCTCGACCGCGTTCGCTTCGACGAGCCTTGGTCGGACGAGGATGCGCTGGAGTGGTGGCAAGAAAACAAGCCCCGGGGAACCGGACTCATGCAGGACGCGGTGCGACGCGACGAGGCCATCTCCGAGGGCTGATCGCGACGCGGCTCGGAGCCCGAGCGCCTCGCAGCTCTTCGTTTGACATCGAGCGATCTCGGCGAGACACCGGATACATGGTGGCCTTCGCTGTTTCGTGGATCTTCGCCGCGGGGGCTCTGCTCCTGTCGGATCGACTGTTCGCCGGGTTCGAGCTGAAGGGCGGCTTCCTCACCGCGCTCTGGGTGGCAGCCTGCTACGCCGTGCTGGCGTTCCTGTTTGGCTGGCTCATCTTCGGCCTGCTCGGCATCGCCACTTTGGGTCTGGGATTCGTGTTCCACTTCCTGACCCAGTTGATCACGGCCGCACTGGTGCTGCGCATCACCTCCGCGCTGTCGTCCCACCTGAGCATCGGTGGATTTTTCCCGGCCCTGTGCGCTGCGCTGATGCTGGCGCTGGCCAGCGAGCTCTCGTTCCGCGTCCTCGGTTGATTTCGGCCGAGCCGGCTCGACCGCGCCCGCTCAACGGCGCAGCCCGCTCAAACCGAGTCGGCTCGACCGCGCCGGCTCAACCGCGTGAGAGAACGGCCAGGAACGCCTCGCCGTAGCGGGCCAGCTTGGCCGGTCCAACGCCGGAGACGAGCGACAGCTCACCGCTGGTCCGCGGCCTGCGCGCAGCCATCTCCAACAGCGTGGCATCGTTGAAGACGACGTAGGCCGGGACGCCACGCTCGTCTGCCAGCTCCTTGCGGCAGGCGCGCAGTCGCTCGAACAAGTCTGCGTCCACCTCCACGACACCCGAGCGAGTCGACGAGTTGGACGACGACCGGCCCAGCACGCGCTCGCGGGCTCCAGCCGACTCGGCCAACGGATCCCCGGGGCTGCAACGATCACAGGACTCGCCGCAGGAGCCCATGTCCTCGTGAAAATAGCCCACCAAGTTCTGGTGACGGCACACTTGAGCCTCGGCCAACGAGAACATGTCGCGCACCTGTTCGCGCGCGCGATCGCGGGCCGCCTCGTCCTCCAAGTCGTCGGCGAAACGATCGTAGGTACGCACCTCGCTCCACGAGTAGAAGAGCACGCAGTCGCTGGGCAGGCCGTCGCGGCCCGCGCGCCCGATCTCCTGGTAATAGCCTTCGATCGAGCGCGGCATGTCGGCGTGAATGACGTAGCGGACGTTCGACTTGTCGATGCCCATGCCGAAGGCGATGGTCGCCGTCACGATGTCGAGATCGTCGTTGCGGAACTCGTCCTGCACCCGTGAGCGCTCGTCGTTGTCCATGCCGGCGTGGTAAGCCGAAGCGCGCAGGCCGTTCTCCCGCAGGAACTCGGCGAGCTCCTCCGTCTTCTTCCGCGACAGGCAGTAGACGATGCCGCTCTGCCCAACCCGCTTCCTCGCCAGACGTAGTACGGCGTTCCGCACGGTGACGCCCAGGCCCTCGCCCTTCTGGTAGGCGGTGAGGCGCAGGTTGGGACGAAAGAAGCTGCCGCGGAACACCGCCGGATCGCTCATCGACAGCTGCGCCTGGATGTCCGCCTTCACCTGCTCGGTGGCGGTGGCGGTGAGGGCGAGCACGGGGACGTGGAATCGCTGCTTGATGCCACGCAGCTTGCGGTAGGCCGGCCGGAAATCGTGGCCCCACTGGCTGATGCAGTGGGCCTCGTCGACCGCCACCAGGCGCAGATCGAGGGAGTCGAGTAGCTGGCCGACGCTGGCTTCGAGCCCTTCGGGCGCCGCGTAGAGCAGCTCGTACTCACCGCGGGCCAGGCCCTTCAAGCGCTGGCTGCGCTCTTCGCTGCTCAACGTCGAGTTCAAGAAGGTGGCGCGGATGCCCACCTCCTCGAGCGCGTCCACCTGATCTTTCATCAGCGCCACCAACGGCGAGATCACCAAGGTGACGCCGCCCATCAGGCGCGCGGGGATCTGGTAGGTGAGCGACTTGCCAGCGCCGGTCGGCATGATGCCGATGGTGTCGCGGCCGCTCAGCACGCTCTCGATCAGCGCCTCCTGGCCGGGGCGAAAGCCTTGGTAGCCGAAGGTCTCGCGCAAAGCGGCGAGCGCGAGTTGGCGAGCCTCGGCGTGGTGCCCTTCGGCCACCAGCTGCGCGCGTTCGGCGATGTCCTTCAGCCGGCGCAGCGTAGGGGCATCGAACGCTTCCTTGTTGCGGCGGAACATCCCGCGGAGCCGCGACAGCTCCGCGCGCGCCTCACGCAGCTCCACCAGCGAGGGCGTCGCATCCAAGCTCGCCCAGAGGTTCCGGACGCGCGTAGCGACGCCTGACTCGGACCTGTCCGGAGAGCTCACCCACCTGCCCTATCGCCCGCGAGGCGGAGCGTCCACCCCGCGCCGGCGCCGGCCCGAACTGCGTCCATCGTGCACCGAAGGGGACCGCCTCGCGCGGGCCCGCGAGGCCCTGCTATGTGTCGGAGGTGCGTCGGGTCCGCTTGCCATCGACCCTGCTCGCGTTGCTCGTAGCCGGCTGTGCTCCGAGCGCTGCGGTCGCAGGTCACACGCGAACGGCAACGCCATCGGGGCAGCCAGGCACCTCTGCGGCGGCCCCTTCGACTTCCTCGTCAGCGGTCACGCCCTCCCCTGGTGTGGTGGCGCCCTCGCCCCA
>DATIDO010000475.1:0-3191 GCA_035456245.1 Polyangiaceae bacterium | reverse complement strand
CCAGTGCCCCGCGTCGGGCAGCTCGTGCAAACGGAAGGAAGGGCCGTGAGGGAGTGCTTCGGCCCGCTCCTTCATGGTCCCCGACCAGCGATCCGAGTTCTCGGCCACCAGCAGGTGGACCTCGGGGAAAGGCCGGGCCAGCGTCGGATCATCGGCGGCGACGCGCTCCAAGAAGCCCCACAGATCGCGGCTGAAGTAGTCGCTCAGCAGTTCGTCGATGGCGTCCAGATCCAAGCGCCAGACGAAGCGCTCACCTTGCCGCTCCAGATTGGTGGAGAGCCAGTTGGCGAGGCCCGAGGAGAGCCCCGCTGCCTGCACGCCGGCAATGGCTTCGGCGCGACCCGCGAAGGGACCGGGGTTCTTGCGCAGCGCGCCCATGACTTGGCGGATTTGGTGCGCCTCACCTGGCACCTGCGCGCCGGGATCGGAGTCGAGGGCCCACACCTGTTTCAGGGTGGCTCGCGCCTGGGCGCTGGGCTCGCGGCGACCGGCCGCAGCCGCGAAGCGCTCACCGAAGGCCAGCGTCACCTTGCCGCCCAGGGAGTGTCCAATGACCACGTCGGGATCGCGCCCGAGAGCCTCGGCCAGGTCGAAGAGGTCGTCAGCGGCCGCGTCCAAATCGTGCGGCGCCGGAGCCGGGGTGGACTTGCCGTGGTTGCGCAGATCGACCAGCGCGAAGCGATACTCCGGGCGCGCGTCCGTCAGCCGCTTGATGAAGCTACGGAAGTTGTGGCCTGCGCCGAGCGCGCCATGCAGAACGAAGCCGAGTCGCGGCGCGTCCTCGGCGCCGACGAACAGGTGTGCGGGGATCACGCGGGCAGGATCTCCACGATGGCGTCCACCTCGACGCTGGAGCCGAGCGGGAGCTGAGCCAGACCCAGCGCGGTGCGCGCGTGCAGGCCGGCTTCGCGACCCAGTACGTCGATGAAGAGCTGGCTGGCGCCGTTGATGACCAGGTGCTGGTCGCTGAAGGTCTCGGTGCTGTTCACGTAGCCGCCCACGCGCACCACCTTGGCGATGCGGTCGAGGCTGCCGAGCTCCTCACGAAGCAGGCGCAGGACGTTGGCGGCGCACAGGGCAGCGTGGCGCTGCGCTTCCTCCAGGGTCACGTCGCGTCCCACCTTGCCCGCCCCAGCCAGATTGCCGGGGCCATCGAAGGGTACGCAGCCCGAGACGTAGGCCAGGTTCCCGGAGATGGTGACGGGCCGGTAGATGGCACCGGGGGTGGGGATGCGGTCCAGGGGGAAGCCCAGGGCTTCGAGGCGTGCTTCGCGCGACATGGCCCCGCGGGCTTATCCCGTGGTGCCAGTCGGGTCCAGGGGCGCTGCTTCATGAAGCGGGGCGAACCTTTCGTCCGGATTGCTTCACGTCAGGCCCGGCCTTGGGCTACTCTTGCCCGCGATGGAACCGGTGGGCAGCGCGACGGATCAGCTCTTTGCGAACCTCGAGCGATTTCGCAAGGTTTGGCCGAAGCAGGGCTGGAGTTGGGACAACCGCTTCACCGCGATCGCGTCGTCCTTTCACGTGGACCTGTCGTCGGAGGCCGAGCAGGCAATCGCCACGACGTTTTCGGACATGTACGACCACCGCACCCTCGGCCATGCGCCGGAGGCGGTGCAGGACGTGGCCGAGCAGGTGGGTGGCGTGCGCGCCGATCAGCGCGTCTACAGCCTGCGCACGAACGGACGCCTGATCCCTTACGCGCTGTGGTGGCCTTGGGGTGACGAGATCACCATCTCGCTCCGTATCGGTCTGGCCGGTTACGTGGGCGATCAGGATCTCGAGCGCCTGAAGCAGCAGTTCAACGCCGTCGGCTAGTTTTTTGGGGCGCCCGTCGGCCCTGCTGATGGCGCGCGTGAGACGCGCGCTGGTGCGCTCGCGTAATGAGAGTGCGGCCGGCGCGCGGTGCTGGGTGAACTCAGCGATACGTTCGGCTGGCGCCCGTCGGCCCTGCTGATGGCGCGCGTGAGACGCGCGCCAAACAAACAGCGCTACTCGCTCAGCGTGATCGGGATCCAGAACGCGCGGACGACGCTCTTGGTGCCCGAACGCGTGTAGCCCGTCAGGCCGAACAGCACGTTCCAGAAGTGGCCATCGGGGGCCTCGCCGTAGCTGAAGACGGGCAGCAAGTGGAACTGCCAATCCAGGCCGTTCTTGTAGCGGCGCTCGTGGTAGTACACGTTGCCGACCACCTGCGAGACGGTGTCGAGCCCGGTCGAGCGGAAGAAGAACGGCAGGCCCAGGGTCGTGCGCTGGCGGGGGCTGGCGAAGTCGAAGAACAGCGGCGCCACGACCGAGTGGGACGAGTTGCCGTCCTTGCCGAAGAAGAACAGGGGCGCGAGCATGGTGTTCCAGCCCGTGATGTTCTTCTCGAAATTGAAGAGCGGCGTGATCCAGAGCGAGTGTGAGACGCCGTACCGCTCGCTGTAGGCCCAGAACGGCACGAAGGCCGTCGATTGTTCGCGCGGGCTGGTGCTGCTGTAGAGGAACGGCAGGAACAGCTGGTGCTCGGACTTGATCGAGGGATCGCGCCAGTTCCAGTAGAGCGGCGTGATCATGTCCAGCTCGGTGCGGCCGCGGTGGCGCGCGTAGAGCCAGGTCACGAAGGTGTGCGCGCCGTCTTCGTGGTTCTTGTTCAAGAACAACGGCGTGATGAAGAGGTTCTCGTTGCCCTTGTATCCGTAGTGGAAGAAGGGCGCGACCGTGGTGTGCCGCTCGTTCTCACCCCAGATGCTCCAATAGAAGGGGATCAGGTGGAACAGCTCGCGCTTCTCGGTGTGCTCCCGGTAGTAGGGGCCGTAGACGTTGGTCCACGTCTGCGTGCGCTCCTGGTAGCCGTAGTAGTGGAAGAGCGGGACCACTACCTCGTAGAGCTTGTGCCGGTTCTGCCCGAAGAAATAGAAGGGCACGATGCCGAGATCGATGTCTTCGGCCGTGCGCGTGTCGCAGTCGGGGCCGCCCTTCCAGGAGCAGAACAGAGGGCCGACGATGTCCAGGCCGCCCTTGGCGTCGCGCGACTTCGCGGTCAGGAGCGGCGGGATGTAGGTGTAGCCACCGTCCGGACGCGTGCCCGTCGCGTAGAGCGGCAGCATCCAGTCGTCGGTCTCGGTCGGGGTGCGGCGGTTGACGAAGGGGCCGACCACCGTGGTCCGCTCGGACTTGCTGGGGTCACGCAGGTTCCACATCAACGG
>DATIDO010000474.1:0-10365 GCA_035456245.1 Polyangiaceae bacterium | reverse complement strand
AGCATCGAACGCTGCCTCGAACGTCGACCGCTCCATCTTTCCGCGTTCACTCCACGGCAGGCGCTTCAGCACCCGCAGCCTCCGCGGGACGAAGACGGCATCGAGCCGCGCCACCAGCTCCGCCCGCACCTGCGCCGCGTCGAGGTCTGCGCTCTCCACCAACATCCAGAGCTCCTCACCGCGCAGGCCGCCCACGGCGCGCGAGCGCGCCACCGCAGCGCCCACACCCGGGATCTCGCAGGCGACGCGTTCCAGCTCCTGCAAGCTGGTGCGCTTGGCGCCCACCTTCACCACGCCGTCGTCCCGACCGAGGTGTTCCAACGTACCGTCGTCGTGGAGCTTCACTCGATCGCCCGTGGCTCTCTCCACCTCGACGCCCCAAGCAAACGGCGAGCGCAGCCACAGGCGATCTTCCTCGTCGGCGCGCAAGCGCAGACCAGGCAAGGGAGACCAGCGGGGCGAGCGAGCCGCGCGGCGCAAGGCAATCCCCCCCGTCTCGGTAGACCCCAAGACGTCGAGCACCTCGACGCCATAGCGCTGCTCGAACTCACTGGCATGGCGTGGATCGAGCGGTGCGCCCGAGCACACCACCTGACGGACCGGCCCGAGCTCGAACGATGCATCGAGCAACGTCCGCAGGTGAGCCGGGACGGTGACCAAGCGGGTCGCGCCCAGCTCGCGCGCGAGCCGCGCGAAGGTCTGGGGGTGGAAATTCTCCGGCTCGGCTCCCGCATCGACCACGAGCCGCGCGCCGCTGACCAGCGGCAACAACACCGCGAAGAGCAGGCCGTAGACGTGGTGCCCCGGCACACTGGGCAACACGACGTCGCCCTCGCCCCAGCCGAGCAACTCCCGCTGCGTCTCCACCTCGCCCAGCAGTTGGGCCACCGTCTTGTCGTGCCGCTCGGGCTGACCCGTAGAGCCCGACGTGAGCACGGCGCACAGCCCACGCTCGGGACGAAGCGAAACGTCCCGACCGGACGACACTGCGCCCGGCGATGGCACCGAGAACTCGCCGGCTGCGCCCGTCGCGTCGGCCTGGGAGACGATGCGGCCGGCGTCCCCTGGCAGCGCAGGGGCCACCCCCCGACGGGCGGGAACCAAAAGGAGCTGCTTCTCGGCCAACGAGGCCGCCACCAGCCCCACCAGACCGTCCCAACGCGACGACGTCAGCAGCGCCAGCTCGGCAGCTGGAAACGTGCGCACTCGCTCGGCCAGTTGCTCGGCCGCGCCCAGCAGCTGCCCAGCGCTCAGGCTACCGGAGCCAGACAACGCGACCACTCGCTCCATGCGACCACCGGCCGGAAACAGCGAGAACGACTCCATGCGCGCGTTCCGTCATCGCCTGGGAAGCCCGCTGGCACAAGCCCTTGCGCGCGCTCGGGGGTCGGGTCATGAAGCGCTCGTGCGCGAGCGGCTCGACCCACAGGATGCGCTGCGGCCACGCGCAGAACGCACCAGCGACGCGCTCCACGAGCGCGTGCGGAGCTTCGCCGAGCGCTGGGAGAAGCCGGCGCTCTACGCCAAGTCGGACGACGACACCTTCGAAGGGCTGGCGCTCGACATCGCTCGCTTCCAGCTCGAGCAGTCGCCTGGCTTCGCGCGCTTGGTCGCGCTCTCGGGGAGCCAGTTGGACACGGTCGAGTCGATCCCGGCCGTGCCCGTGGACGCCTTCCGGCTCAGCCGCGTCGCCGTTCACCCAGCCGAGCTCGACGCGGCCGTGTTCCGCACCAGCGGGACCACCGCCGCCGAGAGCGGCAGCCATGCGCTGCGCACACTGCGGACCCTGCACGAGCTGGAGCTGATCCTCGCTCGTCGCACGCTGTTCTCCCAGATTTCCGGGCGCGCTCTGGTGGTGGCGCTCGCTCCCCCACCCGGCCATCCCCCGCAGTCTTCGCTCGGCTTCATGATGCGGGGCTTCATGGAGCACTTCGACGGCCGGGCGCTCACGCGCGATCCGGAGGGGACCACGTTCGAGGTGGATACCGCCGCGCGCTGGCTCGTCTCTTCGAGCGGCGTCGACATCGACGGACTCACTCGCGCGGCCAAGCTGGCTCGCGCGCGCAGTGAACCGTTGGTCGTGCTGGCGACCTCGTTCGCCTTGGCCGGCCTGCTGGAGGAGCTGGACGGCGAGAGCCTGCCCACACCCGAGCGCACCTTCGTGATGGTGACGGGTGGATTCAAGGGACGCGTTCGCGAGGTGCCAGCCGAGGAGCTGCTGCGAGCCACGGCGCGGGCCCTGGGCACACGCGAGGACCGCATCCTCGGCGAGTACGGCATGACGGAGCTCTCCAGCCAGCTCTACGAGGCCTGGCCCGGACCTCGCCCGAGCCAACGTCCCAATCAGCAGGGACAGCTCGGCGCCACGAGCACTCTCGACGATGGCGTGCGCTGGAACGGGCGACGCGGCGTCTACTATCCGCCCCCCTGGCTGCGCGTCATGGCCGTCGGTCCGAACGACTATCGGCCGGTGCCTGCGGGCGAGGTGGGCCTGGCGCGCTTCATCGATCTGGCCAACGTCGACTCGGCCGTGGCCATCCAGACGCAAGATCTGGTGCGCATCGAAGGCGAAGGGATCGAGCTGCTGGGCCGCGCGCCGCGTGCGCCCGCGCGTGGTTGCTCACTCCCCTTCGAAGGCCTGGTGAGTGGGGCGCCGCGGAGGTCACCGTGAGCGACGATCGGCAAGATCGCCTGCGGGCTCTGCTGCGCGCCGCGGAGCGCCTGGCGGATCCGCACGACGCTCTGGGCCGTGAGGCGCGGGAGGCGCTGCTCGCCAGTTCGGGCCTGAGCCCGCAGGGCGTGGAGCTGGCGCTGACGCGACACCTCGAGCACCGCGCCGGGCGCGCCGCCGTGACCCAGCTGGTGAGGCGGGGACCCGCCGTGCCTGCCGCTCACGTGCTGCTTTCCGCCAACGTCTTCGTCGCTGCCTTCCGGGCCATCGCCGTAGCCCTCGCTCAGTCGGGGCGCGTGTTCGTGAGGCCCTCGCGTCGGGAACCGACGTTCGCTCGCTTGCTCGCCGAGGGCTCCGGCGGCGCCTTCGAGCTGGTCGACCAGCTGTCCCCTCGCGCAGGTGAGCACCTCTGGGCCTACGGAACCGAAGAGACGCTGCGCAACCTCCGGGGACAACTGCCGGCCGGTGTCCTGTTCCACCCCCACGGCCCGGGTCTCGGCGTTGCGCTATTGAGCGAACGTGGCCTCGTCGGTACCCCATTGGTGGATGCCGCCCGCGCGCTCGCAGCCGACGTCATCGCTTTCGACCAGCGCGGCTGCTTGAGCCCACGCCTGGTGCTCGTCCAAGGCGATCCGTCGCTCGCCGAGCAGTTCGCCGACGCGCTGGCGCTGTGGCTGGAGGACGCCGAGAAGCACGTCCCGCGCGGGCGGCTGAGCGCGGACGAGGACGCCGACGCGCTGCGCTACGAGCACACGATGGCCTACGTGGGGGGCGCCCGCCGCGCTGGGCAAGGCCTGGTCGTGGTGGAGCGTCAGGCCGAGCGCTTGTTCGTGCCGCCGGTAGGACGCTACTTGTCGGTGGTCACCACGTCCGATCCGTTGGCGCGCCTCGCCGATCTGGGCGCGCGCGTCACCACGGTGGGCCTCCTCGGCGACGACGCTCTTCCCGGCCGAGTTCAGGCCGTACTGGGCCGTGCGCGCGTGGTCCCCTTCGGGCGAATGCAGCTGCCCCCGCTCGATGGACCGGTCGACCAGCGCTCCGGCTGGGACGCAGAGACCATCTGAGGCCCCCCGAAGATACCTGCCCTCAACCAACCAGCGGCAGGTGGCGTCGCTCGCGCGAGACCACGGTGCCCAGATCGGCCGGCAACGGCAGATCCTGGTTCTTGGCGTAGACGGGGTGCCGTCCGTAGCGCTTGTTCCACTCGGCCACGCTGGCGGTCATGTGCATCTTCTCGACGATCTGTCGGAAGCCGACGCCGGTGTTGTAGGCGCAGAAGCTGATCTCACCCATCTGCGTGCCGTAGGGGATGATGCACATCTCGGTCCGGCGGAAGTCGTAGTTGAACAGATCCTGGAACCACATGCCGGCGACGAACAAGAAGCGCCACTCGAACAGGTGGGCATCGCCTTCCGACGCGCCAACGCGATCACCGCTGGCCCCCATCTGACTCAGGGCCTGGCGGATCAGCTCGGTGAGTCCGTAACCCTCGGGCGCCTTGTCCGCGCGGAAGTTGCGCAAGAGCGACAGGCCCATCTTGGTCAGGGTCAGGTTGCGCGAGAGATCGTCGTCGGCGATGGCCTGGAAGTCCTCGAGCACCTGCTGGATGTCGAGAAAATCGGAGAGCGGGACGGTCTGCTTGGTGCGCTTGTTCACCAGCAGAATCGTGCCGATGCCGCAGTTGGGGTGGCACCCGCAGTTCAGCGCACCGAAGTCGGCCTGGGAGCTCTGCAGCTGGTCGACTACGTCGCTGATCGAGTTCATGGCGCTGAGCGGATACCAGTCGCGCAGCGGCTCGGTGATCCCGAGCTGGCCCTTCACGTCGTGGGCCAGGTGGCTCAGCGTGTAGCGCTGGCGCACTCGGTCCTCGTCCGAGATGTCCTCGTCACGACCCGTGAAGCTGACGGGCTGGAACGAAACGACCGTGACCTTGTCCGCGTTGTCGATGGCGAACTGCACGACCGGTCCCACCTGGTCGTTGTTCACTCCGTTGACGACCGTGACCACCAGCACCACGTCGATACCGGCCGCCGCCAGGTTCTCGATGGCCTTCAGCTTCACGTCGAACAGGTTGCCGATCTTGCGGTGGCCGTTGGCCTCGTTGGTGACACCGTCGAACTGCAGGTAGCAGAGGCGCAGGCCGGCTTCTTTGGCCTGCTTGGCGAAGTCGGCATCTTGGGCGAAGCGGATGCCGTTGGAGGCACACTGCACGCAGAAGTAGCCCACGTCGCGGGCGTACTTCACCGCCTTGAGGAAGTCGGGGTGGATGGTGGGCTCACCGCCGGAGAACTGCACGCTCATCTGCCGACGAGGCTTGATGCGCAGGCTGTCGTCCAAGATCTGCTTGGTCTCGGCCCAACCGAGCTCGTGCACGTAGCCAACCTGGTTGGCGTCCATGAAGCACGGATCGCACATCATGTTGCAGCGGTTCGTCAGATCGACCGTGAGCACCGAGCCGCGCCCGTACTTGATGGTCGAGCTGCCGTGATCGCGCAGCTTGGTCTTGGGCGACGCGAAGTCGCGGCCGGGAAAGAGCTCCTCGATACGCTTCAGGAAGGCCGGATCCATCGAGATCACGTCCTCGAAACGGCCGTGCGTGGCGCAGTCCTTCACCATCAGGATCTGGCCATCGCGCTCGATGATCTGGGCTTTGATCTCGCCGGGATGAGCGTGGAGGAACGTCTCCATGTTCATCGTGCCGTTGACCACGGCGTCGCGCGCTTCCTTCACGCAACGCGGGCAGAGTGAATCCGTCGTGCGCGGCCAACCGAGCGGCGGCTTGCTGCGCTCGCCACGGCGGCGCAGCGGTGCCGGCGCCCAACTGGGAGTGGCGCGCTCTTCGCTCGACTCGCCTTCGCGGTAGGCTTCGACGATGGGCCAGGCGCCCCGAGCCAGGAGGGTGACGGCGCGTTCGGCGCCTCGAGTTGCGGTGGAGAGCAGCTTGCTGAACGGTGTGACGCTCGAAGTCATGAATCTTCCCGCGGGGGCACACGGAGCGTCCGCTTCCCCCAGTCGGTGGCCACGATAGTTGAACACTGGCGTCAGCGTCATTAGCGGACAGGAGGGAATTCGGCCCAATCCACCGGATCCCATAGGGCTGGAATTTCGTCGGCGGCGACCCAGGTCGCTCCCGCTCTGCTAACGTCTGTTCCGTGGAGAGCTGCCTCGTCCTCAGCGACACCCATCTGTCGCCCGATCACGGCCAGGCAACCGGTGCAGCGTTGGCCCGATTGCTGACCGAGACCCCCTGCGAGGAGGTCATCCTGGCCGGCGACATCTTCGATTTGTCGCTGGAGAGGCCAGGCGTCAGCGTGACCGAGATGGTGACCCGAGCGCTGCATGGGCACCCCGAATTCCAGCGAGCGCTGGCAGACCACCTGGCGCGCGGCGGTCACCTGACCCTCGTCCCCGGCAACCACGACGCCCCCCTGATCAACGGCGAGGGGGAACAGGCCCTGCGACGCGCCATCGGCAGCCAGGGCGACAACCAAGTGACCATCAGCCGTTGGTTCGCCCGACGCGGCCCGGTCCACGTCGAGCACGGGCACCTCTACGACCCCGACAACTCGTTCGCCCACCCGCTGGCAGACCACGATCCACGCACCGAGCCGCTCGGCACGGCCATGATGCGGCGCTTCGTCTCGCCCAACGACGCCTACTTCTTCGCCCACGCGCACCGTACCACGCCTGCCAGTGGACTCCGCCAGGCCGTCGAAAAATGGGGCTTCGGCGCGCCGCTCGTGATCGCACGCTACTTCATCGCTGCCTTCGGCATGGTCGGCGACGCCGCCCTGCACAAGGGAACGCGAGCCGACGAGCGTGCGCAGGGTGACGCGCGAATCGACCAGCGCGCACGCGAACTCGACTTGGAGCCCGGACTGCTGCGCCAGCTCGTCGCCCTGACCAGCGATCCGACGCACGAGAGCGCCGCGCGCACGTTTCTGCGACTCTACTTCGATCGCATTTTCGCCGCCTGCACGCTGGCCACGGGTGTGGGGCTGGTAACGGCTGCGGGCCTGGGTGTGGTGGGGCCGAGCGCGGGGCTCTTGGCCAGCGCCATCGGCGGCGGCTACTTGGCCCAGAGCGTGCTGCGGGAAAAGAACCGCTATGGCGCCAGCATCGTCGAGGACATTGGTCACGCGGCATCCTTGGTGCGCGAAGCGACGGGCGCCGAGCTCGTGGTGTTCGGGCACACCCACGTGCCCGTGGTGAGCACGGGCTACGTGAACCTCGGCTCGTTCGGCTACGGCCACCCAACGCGCCCTTACCTCGTGCTCGATCATCAAGGCAGGCCGAGCGTGCAGCACGCCCCGCGCTGATACGCCGCGCTGCTACCCCGCGCGCTGACTCAGCGTTCGCGTCGGTAGTGCAGAGCGATCACGCCGTTGCTCATGGGCTGCGCCGAGAGCAGCTCGAGCCTTCGCGTACCGGGCAGGCCCTGCCGGTAGAGCGTAGGACCGTGTCCGGCAAGCCGGGGCTGCAGGAGAAATCGGTACTCGTCGATCAATTCGAGCCGGTCCAGCTCGAGAGCCAGCATGCCGCTGCCGAGAAGCACCCCGGCCGGTGTCGCGTCCTCGAGCCGCTGCACCGCGCTGCCCAGCTCGCCGGAGATGCGCTGCGTGTGGGCCCAGCCGAAGTCGCTTCGCGTCGAGGAGACGACGTACTTCGGCTTGCCCTCCAGCTCGATTGCCCACTCGCGCAACGCCGGCGACGCCGCCTGCTCACCGCGGGCGACGGTCGGCCAATAGCGTTCCATCATCTCGTAGGTGACACGCCCCCACAGCATCGCCCCGCTCTCCGTCAGCAGCCGGGTGAAAAAGGCGTGGGTCTCGTCATCGGCAATCCCCACCTGGTGATCGACACAACCATCCACCGTGACGTTCATGCCGAAGGTCAAAATTCCCATGCGGCCCCCCCCTTCGGAATGGGCCAGGAGACGCTGCGGCGTCCAGCTGCGCCGTCACAGCCACCCGTCTTCTCGGCGATCGACCGCTCCCTCGCTGGACGACTCATCAGGCTGACGGGCCGACACTGGTCCCTCGTTCCCCTGCCAACATAGACTGACCTCTTCTGCAGCTCGGAGAACGTCGTTGACGGACCAGAACCCCCTCGAAAGCGCTCATCCTGTGACACGCGGCGCGCGGCGACTCGCCTTCGGGTCGTTCGGCATTTCGGAAGTCGCCATCGCCCTCTGTTCGCTCGCGCTGGTGGCTCTGCTCTGGAGCACCTCTCTCGAGCGGGCGCGCCACGAACTCGAAGCGCGAGCCGAGGCCGCAGCTCAACAGGCCAACTCGCTGACCCGAGTGTTCGAGGCCCAGACCGCCAAGACGCTGAAGAACATCGACCTGGGGCTGGAGCTGGTGGCTCGCAACTTCGCCGTGGGGGGCCGGAGCCTCGAGGTCCAGCAGTTGCTCGCCAGCAAGCTGCTCGACGAGCGAACGTCGAGGGAGCTGGTGGTCCTCGACGTCCGTGGCCGCGTCGTCGCCAGCGTGAACGAGCTCGTGGGCCTGGACATGAGTGACCGCGAGTACTTCACCACACTGCGCGACTCGCCCGACCTCGACTTCTATGTCGGGACGCCGATTCGGAGCCGCGCCTCGAGCAAGTGGATCATTCCGCTGGCCCGTCGCCTGGTCGGAACGAACGGGGAGTTCACGGGCGTGGTGGGCTGTGGCGTCGACCCCGCCTACTTCATCGACTTCTACCGTCACGAGGATCTGAACAGCCAGGGTGTGGTCACGCTGCTGGGCACGGACGGCTTCACGCGCGCCCGGCGTGCAGGACCAATCGACAGCTTCGGTGAGGATGTTCGCCACGGCAGGCTCCTGGAACTGGCTCGCGCCAGGCCCGCTGGCGACTTCCTCGGCTCGGATGGCCCCGACGGCGTCGTCCGCTTTCAGAGCTATCGCACACTGCCTGACTACCATCTGATCGTGAGTGTCGGCCTCTCGTCGAACGAGGCACTCGCCGAGGCGCAACGGCGGAACCTCGAATACCGCCACCTGGCGATTCTGGCGACCGTCTACATTCTGGCATTCGGCGCTGCGATCATCTTCGTGTCGACCCGTCGACACCGCGATCAGCAGCGCTCCATGATGCTGCAGCTCCAGCGTCAGGCCATCCTCGACAACATCACCGACGTCGCCTGGTTCAAAGACACGCACTCACGCTTCCTCGCCGTCAATCGGGCGTTCATGCAGCTGTGCAACCGTGAGATGCACGAGATCATCGGAAAGACCGACGCGGACCTGTTTCCAGCGGAGATCGCCCAGGGCTACGTGGCCCACGATCTCCGAATCATGAAGGAAGGCGGACGCCAGGTCGTGGAAGAAAAGCTTCCGCAGGCCGATGGCCAGGTTCTGACGATCGAGACCGTCAAGACCCGCGTCCGCGACGCCGACGGCCGGCTTCTCGGAACCGTGGGCATCGCACGGGACATCACCAGTCGCCGGCGCGAAGAAGCGCAGCGACGTCTCTCGGCCAAGGCATTCGAGAGCATCGCCGACGGCCTCCTCGTGACCGACGAGAAGAAGAGGATCGTTTCGGTCAACAATGCCCTCTGCACCATCACCGGCTACCAGCCGGAGGAGCTGCTCGGCCACACCCCGAAGCTCCTGCAGTCGGGCCGTCACGACGCCGAGTTCTACGAGGCCATGTGGCGCGAGATCGACAGCACCGGCCGCTGGCGCGGTGAGATCTGGGATCGCCGCAAGAACGGCGAGATCTTCCCCGAGCTACTCAGCATCAGTGCCGTTCACGACGATACGGGCCGACTCATCCATTACGTGGGCGTCTGCACGGACATCTCGTCGCTCAAGGAGTACGAAGCCAAGCTGCGCTACCAGGCCCACCACGACGCGCTGACCGGCCTCCCGAACCGCTTCCAATTCCAGGAGAAGTTCGAGGAGATGCTGGCACGTGCGGGTCGGCACGGCTGGCAGGTCGCCGTGATGATGCTCGATCTGGATCGCTTCAAGCACGTCAACGACTCGTTGGGGCACGCGGCCGGCGACCAACTCCTGCAGCAGGTGGCGGCGCGCCTGAGCTCTTGCCTGAGGAAGGTCGACGTCGTCGGTCGCTTCGGCGGCGACGAGTTTGCCGTTCTCCTCGACAAGATCGCCAGCACGCAGAGCGCGGCGATCGTCGCAGGCAGGCTGCTGCAGGCGTTCTCCGAGCCGTTTTCTCTGTCAGGCCATGAAATCTTCGTGTCCTGCAGCATTGGTATCACCTGCTTTCCGAGCGACGCCACCGCTGCCGACGTCCTGCTCAAGTACGCAGACGCCGCGATGTACCGCGCCAAAGGGGACGGTCGTAACAGCTATCAGTACTTCTCGGCCGAGATCAACGCGCGGGCGCTGGACAATCTCCTGCTCAGCAGCGGATTGCGCTTGGCCATCGAACGCGACGAGCTGGTGCTGCACTACCAGCCACGCATCGATTTGAGCACCGGCCTGATCAGCGGGGCCGAGGCCCTGGTGCGTTGGCAGCATCCGGAGCACGGACTCCTGCCGCCGATTCGGTTCATCCCCATCGCCGAGGAGATGGGCTTGATCGATGCCGTGGGCGACTGGGTGCTGAAGGAGGCCTGCCGACAGATGCGACGTTGGCGTGAGGCCGGTGTGCTGCTCGAGCGGGTAGCAGTGAATCTCGCGGCGCGCCAATTCAGCCAAGCCAATTTCTGTGCGGGAGTCGCG
>DATIDO010000473.1:0-6475 GCA_035456245.1 Polyangiaceae bacterium | reverse complement strand
CTGCCGCCACGACTGCACCTACTGCGGGGATGGCGGGGACGAGGATCCGGGGGAGGCGTGTGACCAAGGTTCCCTCAATGACGATTCCGAACCCGGTCGCTGCAGGAAGGACTGCAGCGGCACCAACCCGCTAGCCGACTGAGCGCCTGCCGTTTCAGAAGAACAGCGGGTTCATGTCGCCGGAGTCCGTGAAGGTGTTCGTGTCACCTAGCGCGGCGTTGTATTCGCTCTGCGTGTGCTCCAGGGTACTGGCGTAGATGCCGGCTGTTGTGCAGTCCGTGAAGGTGGAGTTGGCCACCGCGACGGGCTTGCGGATGGTGAGGCAATACTCACCACCGGAGAACTGGACGTAGTCGAATGTCGTCGAGTCATCGGCGTCGGCCGCGACCTCGATTGTCGAGTAGTCGGTGAACTGGGCCATTGTGACCTTGACTGGCTTCGCCGCCGTGCCCCGGAGCCGCAGCGCTCCGTGGACGACGAGCGTATGCCAATCGGTGAGCGCGAGCTGGCCCCCGGCTGCTACTTCCAAGGTCACGTCGCTAGCAATATCGAAGGGGACCGGGTCGGCCGAGGAGGGAAAATAGTCGAACCGACTGAACGTGTAAGCCACACCGATGTCGACGAGAGTGCCCGAGGTCGTCAGGGTGCCTGCCGAGACGAGCAACAGTGGGAAGTCCCCAAGAATCTTGGTGTCTGCCGGAATCGAGAAGATGGCATTGGGAGCGATGATTATTTCTTGTCCGCAATCACGCACGGAGATGCCTGAAGAGCCTGACGCAAAGCCCTTCGCAATTCTCAGCCCTGAACCGGACTTTTCCACGAGCACCTGCTCGAGGACGAGCTTCGGGTACACATCGAATGCACCACCACCATACCGAAACGCGGCGTGCCGAATAGCCGAGTCCTCGGAAACGAGTCCGTTCAGGCGAATTCGGAGGTACTGCACATCCTCCCCCGGTCCCTCGAATTCTACAGGGTTCTCTCCCGTGCCCTTCACATCGAAGCGGACGGTCTCGGAGCCGGAGCCAACATCGAGCGTGACGCCTTCGGCCAAGTGATAGACGACGCCGGCCAGGAACTCGACGTCGCCAGCCAGGATGTCGAGATCGCCCGGCTGGAAGTAGGGGACGCCGAGTTCGCCAAACGTCATGTCGACCTCGCTCTCCTCGAAGTCGAGCAGCACGACGTCATCGCCGTTGCCGGTCAGATCACCGCCCAGCGGAAAGGGCGAGACCGCAGCGGCGTGGGTGAGGACGACGGGCGCGCCTTGGGCGCCGGTGACGGTGAGCGTCGCGCTGTCTTTGGCGAAGATCGAGGCATGCACGCCGTCCGAGCCGCTGTCGGTGACCGCGAGATGGTCGACGAGGGTGGGGGCATCGAGCAGGAGCGCCGTGTCGCCCGAGCCGGCGTTCGAAATCAGGGTGTAGGAGAGCTGGGAATCGGCAGCGTCATCGCTGATGCTGACGCCCGACCAGGTGCCCGCCTCGGCGGTTTCTCCGCAGAATGCGACGGGCTTGGCTTCCGTGCCGCCGGACAGCACAGTGCCGCCATTGCTCACAATCAGCTCACTTCCAGCGGCTGCCACGATGGTCGTTCCCGGCGCGATTGTGAGCGTCGCGCTGCTGACGGTGACGGAACTCTCGAGGTAGATGCGTCCCGACCAAGTCGTGTCGGCGTCGATGGTGCCAGAGACTTTGGAGCCGTCGGGCGAGCGGTCATCGCAAGAGGCAAAGACACTGCCGTCACCTCCACCACCTCCGGAGCCGTCGGCATCACCGGTGTCATCGGGTCCATCGCTGTCGGGCTCGGGGCTGCTGCCGCACGCTGCGACGAGCGCGCCGCTCACCAGCAGAGTCATCCACCCACCCGCTACCCGCATCGACCTGTAAGTCATTGACCGCAGCCTAGCGAAGGCAAAGCCAAAGCTGTAGGGAAAGCACACACTCCAGCTCGCAGCCTCAATTTGCTGCCATATCGAAGGGTGAGGGACCGAAACGGGGCAGGGGAGGAGGCAAAGGCCCGCCTCGAGCCCCGAAGACCCCACCCCACCCCGACCCTTTCGTCGACTGCTCGGGCGGCTGCGGCGATGGGACGGAGCAGGGGCCGCACGAAGAGTGTGACAAGGGCACCAGCAACGGCGCCTACGGCAGCGGCTGCACGAACGACCGAGCTGTGGCGACGTCAAGTCCTCCGAAGCTCACCGTTCCGACAGCTACTGTTGCAAGCCCGTGCGGAGCGGAAGCGTGCTAGCCTGTCGGAGTGCCGGGATTTCGAGTGGGTTTCGAGGTCATTCAGCGGGTGGAAGAGGGCGGAGCCCCTCGTGTGCTCGGTGGCAGGCTGTCTCTAGCGAGCATGGGAGGAGGCGCGGCGCCCGTTGGCGTCGGTGATTCCAAGCCGTGCATACTTCGGTTCGTCGGTCGCTACTTGGAGAGCGCGAGGGAGACCTCGACTGCGGCGTTCGAGCCGTTCAGCGAGCTGGATGGCGCGGTCTCGCAGAATGCCGGTCGGTTCGAGTTCTCGTTCTTGCCTACCTCTCGACTGGCGGCGTTGCTGCCCGAGGTCGATGAAGGCCGGAGGAGAACGCTGGAGCTCGACTTCGACGCTGGGTCGTTCCGGTTGGCGCCTGCTGCATCGAGCGAGTTGCGCACGCTCGCATTGCCGAAGCCCCCCGATGAAAAGAAGGAGTTTCGCCATTTCGAGCTCGGCGTTGCTCTCGTGATTGATGGAGCAGAGAGCACGGCGCCCGACCTCAATGGTGTGCTCGATGTGCCACTTTCCCCTTTGCTCACGGGACTCGTCCTGGAGTGGCCAGCGGATCTGAGTGAGTTCGCGCCGTCGGGTCTCACCTTGATCGCGCGTCAAGGCGATCTGGAGAGACACGCGCGTTGGTCGATGGGGCAGGTGGTCGATGGTCGCCGCCGGTTCCTCTTTCGCGGCGTTTCTGGGCCGGCTCCCGTCGATTTGTTGGCGCGATTCTCGGGACGCGAGGTCGTGCTCTGGGAGCAGCAGGACGTTTCGAACGACGCGAGCCCGCCGCTGTGGAAGACGACGCTCGAGCGCGAGCTGACGCGAGTTTTCCCGGGTGCTGCGCCCGTCGGGCGACCGAACCAGACGCTAGCCTCGAATCGAATCGGCTCGAGGCCAGTGTTCGACGACGAAGCGTCGTCGCCGTCCTAGGCGAGTTTCAATAGCCTCGCCCCGAGGTCGTATCCAATTCCCACGGCGGCTCGAGCGAGGGATAGGGTTTGGCTGGAGCCCCGGGCTTGGCCGAGGAGAGGCCGAGGCCCTCGACGCAACGTGCAACGTCGGAGCAAGAAGGAGCGGCCGCGCAGCTCGTCAGGTCGTCGGGCACGAACAGACTGCAGGCCCAGCTGTGCCCGAGCTCCAGCGACGTGCAAAGCCGTGCACGGCCGCAGGCGGCTGGGGGCCGCGGAGCCTCACGCGAGGGGACTACGGCGCTCCATTCCGCTGTTCGTCGAAGCTCAGGGATCGCTGCGCACTGGTGAGCGAATCCTCGACCGGCGGCCGAGGCGAGCACCGCGCCTACCCGGGCGCACGTGAGCGAGTCGGAACATTCGATCCAGATCGCTCCGGGGTGCGCCGAGCCGCTGGCCGAGAAGATGCGAACCTCGAATGGTGCAGCGGGTGCCTCGCCCGACACCTGAACGAACTCGGGATAGAGCCGCCATGCCTCGGCGACCAGCGCGCGTTGTTGAGCCAGTCGGGCCGTGTCGAAGGCTACGAAGGCAAGGGGGGCCGCGCACACGGCCTGCGCGGGGCGCCGCCTCTCGACGTCGAAGTAGCGCCGCTCAGCCTGCTCGACTCGTCGCGAGGCGGTCTTGTTCGCGGTGGGTGGAGTAGTGTCCTCGGCGCTTCCGCCGGTTCCCCCCCGCGCCGTGGCACCAGGTTCCGCCCCGGGGAGGGGAGTCGGAGCGGGCTCGCCATGGCGATCCGGACCCGGGGCGGTCGGATCATTGGAGCGGCAGCCGGCCGCAGCCAGGCTTGCCATGGCCGAGGCGAGGACGAGCGACTTCACCAGTGACATTTCAAGGGCACCTTTTCCAACAGATCGCCGGACAGAGGCGCGCCTGGCACGCTCACCTTCGTCAGGACGTCGAAGGTGGCCAGGGTGCCGGTGAAGGGAACGAAGTCCGTTGTCTTGGCCGCGCGTACGCGCAGCAGGACCTCTCCCGCTTCGGTGACGAACAGGGCGACGTCATCCTCGAGCGGCTTGTCCGTGATCGGGGCCTTGGCAACCAGGCGGAGGATGCGCAGCGTCACTCCATCGGGAAAGATCCTGCGATCGATTCGATCGGGCGCGCAGCGCTTGGCCACGAAAAGGTGTCCCTTCTTCGTTCCTTCGGTGTGTGCCTTGGGGCGTTCGAAGGAACCGAACTTCTTGAGTCGGAACGCGATGAACGAGCTGGCCACGCGTAGCATGACGCCGGTCTCGCCGGACGCAGCGCTCAGGCTGCGCTCCGTGCTCCAGCCGGGATCCGGGACCGGCGCAGTCAGCAGCTTGTCGTAGTTCATGTAGTTGAGTTCGTCCTGCTCGAAGGACGAGCCGAACTCGCGCCGGTAGTAGTCGACCAGGATTTCGTTCTCGAGCCCACCGATTACTTCGCCTTGCTCGTTCCGGAACGGCTTCTGCACGATCATCATCGTGGGCAACGCGTGGCCGGTGGACGAACTCATATGGCCCATGTTGCCCTCGCAGCCCGCAGGAGCGCCCATGACCGTCGGCGTGAGCGCTTGGGCCGCGCGCCCCAGATAGGTGCAGAGCCCAGCGCCGTCGCCGTCCTCGGAAAAGCGAGCGAAGTCCTTGGCCTGCGAGAACTGGGCGATGTTTCGCTTGGTGTGGTCGAGGGTCGTGCGCACCCAACCCGTCGGGAGAGCGGCCTCGTAGAAGGAGGTTCGGCTCGCCCCAGCCCGAAGGCGCTCGATGGCCTTTTCCGCCTCGCGGACCACGTTCACCATGTGGCTGCAGCCGGCGATACGAAAGACGCCGTCCTTGGCGTAGGCCTTGCCCAGATCGGGGAAGCGCTGGGCAACGATTCCTTGGGCGTGCCAGTCCTTGGGGCGTCCGTCCGTGTCGAGAGGATCGCGATCCACCAGGTGCTCCTGGGAGTCGTTGGTGTTGAAAAGGATGGGGCCTTGGTGCCAGGCGTGGCTCCAGACGATGGACTCGATGACGCTCCCCGGATCACTCTTTCCGATAGAGTCAATCAAGGCATAGAAGTCCACGATGCTGCCGTCGACCTTCGGGTCCGCCTGAGGAATGACTCCAACCGTCACGTTGGAGTTCGCGTCGCGGTGCTGCGCCTTGACGAAAATCTCCGTCTCGCGCTTGCGACAATCGATGGTGCGCCCGATCGCCCCCGGGTTCAGGCGCCCCTGATCGAGCAAGAAATCGAAGCGACCCCGCGCGAATGACCGGTAGTTCGCGTCGATGGTCTTCTTCTTCAGGTCCGTGTAGGGCGTCGTAATCGAGATCACGAACTGGATGGGGTGAAGCGTGGCCGTGATCACCGATTGACGGGGCAGCTCGCCGTCGTCCGGCTTCTTCGCCAGCCCAACGTTCACGATCGAGACCGTAGCAGCCGTTTCGGTAGGACCCTTCTTGCCCCAACCGCCTTCGGCGCGGACGACCTCGCGCTTCTTCTGGAAGGTGAGGCGCTGCACGAGCGGGGACTTTCCCTTGGCCTGGACGACCAAAAGGAACTCGCCGTTCTCGGGGTCGGCCTCCGGGGCGTTCGGCTCGAAGTGCCCTCCCTGGAACGAGTGCGTGCTTGCGAGGTCAGCGTGGGGCCAGACCGACGAGCCAAGGTCGGCTCTGGCTACCAGTGCCACTTCGGCCGAGCCGAGAGCCGACGTGGATCCTTTCTCGTCGGCACCCAGGACGATGATTCGAGTGTGTGTGGCCACGATTCGGGGAGCTTAGTGCGAGCCCGCATTCTCACCTAGAGCGACAGCGTTTTGCTGGAGGCGAGCGCATCGCCATGCCGGGACGAGCCGGGAGGGACATCGTTTTCCTGGTATTGGCAGCCGCAGCGTGGTTCAACGGCCGTAGCGTGGTTCAACGCAGGACGAGGGGAGAGGGTATGACCTACGAGGAAAAGCTGCTCGAGGTATTCGCGCGCTTTCGCGGCGACGGGGCGAGCGAGGCGACGCTGGAACGCATCGAGAAGGCCGCCAACGCCGAGGTCTGGCAGCATTTGCCGCCGGAGGTTCGGAGTTCGTGGCGCTTGCGGCTCGGCTACAGCGAGACTCATCCGGGGCAGATCGAACTATTGCCGCGCCGCCTCCGCGAAGATGGCGCTTCGCCGGCCGAGTTGGAAGCAGCGCTACGCGCGCCGTTCGCGGTCGGTGAGGCGCTCGACGAAGGACCCAAGGAGCTGCGTGGTGGTATGGCCGGCGTTTCCATCGGCTTCGGGGGTTCGACGATGCCCGAGGTGCCGCGCCCGCGGCGCGCGGA
>DATIDO010000472.1:0-9306 GCA_035456245.1 Polyangiaceae bacterium | reverse complement strand
ACACCCGGCGCGCCATCTTCGGCCTGGCCACTGGCATCGACACGACCCAGCTGACGCGGCTCTCGCGCTTGGTTTCGGCCCGCACCGGCATGATGGTCCAGCCCAACAAGGCCATCGTCGGCGCCAACGCCTTCGCCCACGAGTCCGGCATCCACCAGGACGGCATGCTGAAGCACGCCGAGACCTACGAGATCATGCGCCCCGAGGCCGTCGGCGCGCAGAAGACCTTGCTCGTGTTGGGCAAGCACTCCGGCCGCCACGGCTTCGTCGCGCGCTTGCGCGAGCTGGGCTACGCGCTGGAGGGCGAAGCCCTGGACGGCGCCTTCGAGCGCTTCAAGCTCCTGGCCGACAAGAAGAAGCACCTGACCGACGCCGACCTGATCGCGCTGGCATCGTCGGAGGCGGCCAACGTCCCCGAGGCCTATCACCTGCTGGCCGTCCACGTGTCGGCTGGCTCCGGCTTGCCCACCGCCTCGGTGCGGCTGCGGGGCCCGACCGGGGACGAGCTGTCGACCGCCTCGATCGGCACCGGGCCGATCCACGCCATCTTCACCGCCATCGACGAGCTGGTGCAGGCCCCGGCCGAACTTCTCGAGTACTCGATCAACGCGGTGACCGAGGGCATCGACGCGCTGGGTGAGGCCAGCGTGCGCATCCGCCGCAAGAGCGAGGCGCTGCGCGAGAACGCACAGATGGGCAGCTCGCGCTCGCCCATCTTCCACGGCCACGCCGCCGACACGGACGTGATCGTGGCCAGTACCAAGGCCTACCTCTCGGCCATCAACCGACTGCTCGCGGTGGTCGACGCCAAGAGCAACAGCGACGCCGAGGAGCTCCCGGCCGCCGCACGGCATGGGGTGTGAGCGTGAAGGCAGACTCGACCCCGAGCGATCTCCCCAGTGACGTAGGACGCGCCACGCGCGGCGGCGCGGCCAGCGAGGCGCAGCCCGTCGCCATCTACGACACCACGCTGCGCGACGGCAGCCAGGGCGAAGGTGTCTCCTACACCGTCAGCGACAAGCTGCGCATCGCCGAGCGGCTCGACCAGTTCGGCGTGGCCTACATCGAGGGCGGCTGGCCCAGCTCGAACCCCAAGGACGCCGAGTTCTTCGAGCGCGCCCGTGATCGCTCCTGGAAGACCGCCCAAATCGCCGCCTTCGGCTCGACCCGCCGCGCCAACAAGGCCGTCGAGGACGACCCCAACCTGCTCGGCCTGATCGAGAGCGGCGCGCCGGTCTGCACCATCTTCGGCAAGACCTGGAACATGCAGGTGACCGAGGTCTTGCGAATCGGCCTCGATCAGAACCTGGAGATGATCGAGGAGAGCGTGCGCTTCTTGGTCAGCCACGATCGCCGAGTCATCTACGACGCGGAGCACTTCTTCGACGGTTACCTCGCCGATCCCGGCTACGCGCTGGCCACCCTGGAGGCAGCCGTCCGTGGCGGCGCCATGAACCTGTCGCTCTGCGAGACCAACGGCGGCAAGCTGCCCTGGCAGATCGAGACGATCGTCGGCGAGGTGGCCGCCCGTATCCGCGTGCCGCTCGGCATCCATGCGCACGACGACACGGGCTGCGGCGTCGCCAACAGCCTGGCCGCCGTACGCGCTGGCGCCACGCTGGTGCAGGGCACTCTGAACGGGGTCGGCGAGCGCTGCGGAAACGCCAACCTGAGCGTGATCATCCCCAACCTGGAGCTGAAGATGGGGCGCCGCGCGCTCCCCAGCGGCCGACTCGCCGAGATCTCCGAGGTGTCCCACTTCGCCGCCGAGGTGGCGAACCTCTCGCCCAACAAGGGCATGCCCTACGTCGGCCGCTCGGCCTTCGCCCACAAGGGCGGCATGCACGTGGCCGCCATGCGCCGTCACGTCGACTCGTATCAGCACGTCGATCCGGCGTTGGTCGGTAACGAGATGCGCGTCGTGGTGAGCGAGCTGTCGGGCCGAGCCAACGTCCTGTCCAAGGCCGAAGAGCTGGGCGTGCAGGTCGACGCCGGGCTCGAACTGGCGGCGCTCGAGGCCATCAAGGAGGCCGAAGCCCGCGGCCTGTCGTTCGAGGGCGCCGAGGCCTCGGTCTCGTTGCTCTTGCAGCGCAAGAGCCCCGACTATCGTCCCCCGTTCAAGGTCGTGGACTACCAGGTGATGGTGGGCCAGCGGCAGGGCGTGGAGTTCGTCGAGGCCACGGTGCGGCTCGACGTCGGAGGAGAGATCGTCCACACGGCGGGCGACGGCAACGGCCCAGTCGGCGCCATCGACTCGGCGCTGCGCAAGGCGCTCACCCCGCGTTTTCCCCGCATCGACGAGCTGCAGCTCGCCGACTTCAAGGTCCGCATCCTGGATGGCCGCTCGGGCACCGGCGCCACCACGCGTGTGCTGATCGACACCACCAGCCACGATGGTAGCTGGAGCACCGTGGGTGCTTCGCCCAACATCATCGAGGCGTCGATGCAGGCGCTGGTGGACTCGATCGAATATGGCCTGGGGCGACTCGGCACGTAAGCGCCCTCGGGCGCCGCAGTACCCAAAAGCACCGCTGTGGCTGCTGCTCGCGGGATTGGCGGTTGCCGGTGGTAGCGCCTGCCAAGGTGAGCTGAACGGCGGCGTCGACTGCCGCAGCACGCCAGGTGAACAGTTCGAGCGACGCATCACCCCGCTACTCGAGGCCGATCATCCGAACACCTGCGCGCAGTGTCACACGGGCGGCGGCGTCGATCTCGCTTCGTTCCTGCGCCCCGACGCCTGTGAGTCGATGGCCTGCTTGAAGGCGCAGGGCTTGGTGGATCTCGAGCACCCCGAACGCAGCGTGTTGCTGAGTTGGATCGACCGCGCCTCGCCCCAGCCAGCTGGAGGCACGCCCAGCCCGCACGAGCCCGCTGCCGCTGGCGGAGCCGGGGGCCAGACCGGTGGCAGCGAAATGCGCGGCGACGCAGGCGGCGGAGTAAGCAACGGTGGAGCGTCACCCCAACCTGCCAGCCCGCTCATCACCCAGGCCATCCTCGATCAAGAGCGGCTCGGATTCCTGCAGTGGATCGAGCACGAGGCCGCCTGCGGCTCGTGCGCCGACGTAGCCTGCCCGGACGCCGCCGAGGCGCGCTGCGAGGCAGACGCGACGCTGCCAGCGGCGCTCGACGCCTCGAACGATCCCGGTGACTGCGAACAGGCCACCCTGGAGCGGCTCTTCCGCGGCACCATCTACGAGTGGCGCGGCCGCTGCTACCCCTGTCATTTCGAAGGAACGACGGGCAACGCAGACGCGCCGCGCTGGGCGACCGATCTCGGCAACTGCCAGGTGGCGTCGCTGGCCACGATGCAGAACGTCCTCGCGTCCCACTACGTCGACCTCGCCGTGCCCACCCGGAGCCTGATCTTGCTCAAACCGCTGGCCGTGAGCGACGGTGGCGTGGAGCACGGCGGCCACGACAAGTTCACCCGAGACGATCCGGCCTACGAGGCCTACGTGCTCTGGCTCACCCGCTACGCCGAGTGCTCCCGGAAATGAACCACTCCCGCCGTCACCTGGCTGCGCTCCTGGCGCTCTGCGCCCTCGCCCCCCTCGGCGGCTGGGCGTGCGCCGAAGAAGTCCAGCTCGCCGCCTTGCCTCGCCCCCAGTTGGCCCCTCCCGCCATGCTGCGTGTGAATGGGCGCCGGCTGGTGGACGGCTACGGCACCGAACACCGGCTACACGGGATCGCCTTCACCAACGAGGTCTACACCGGCACGCGCGTGCCCGAGCTGCACCACGCCGAGGCCGACTACGCACGACTGGGCGAGCTCGGCTTCGACTGCGTGCGCTTCTACCTGAGCTACCTGACGTTCGAAGAAGACACCCACCCCGGGCGGTACTCGGAAGCCGGATTTGCCTGGTTGGACCGCAACGTCGAGTGGGCCCGCGCCCACGGCGTGCGCCTGGTGCTGAACCTCCACGTTCCCCCCGGTGGTTTCCAGGAGCTGGGCCGAGGCTCGGCGCTCTGGCACGACTCGCAGCAGGCAGCTCGCTTCGTGGCGCTGTGGCAGACCATCGCGGCCCGCTACACGCTCGAGCCGACGATCGCCGGCTATTCACTCCTGCACGCGCCCGCTCCGACGAAGAGCCGCCAGCAATGGGCCGAGCTCGCGCAGCGCACCGTGAACGCGATTCGCGAAGTGGATCCATTCCACATCGTCTTCGTCGAGCGCGTGGCTCGTGTGGGGCAGAGCGAAGCCGAAGACGCCGAGCTGAACTTCGTGCGCGTGAACGACGAGAACGTCGTCTACGAGTTCCCCTTCTACGAACCCCTCGCGTTCACCCAGCAGGGCGCACCTTGGGATGCCCGCTTTCCGGCGGGCGTCTCGTGGCCGAGCGGTGACGCTCCCCCGACGGCCGACGGCGCGACCGCCGCAACCGGCTCGACCGCCGCAACCGGCTCGACCTCCGCAACCGGCTCGACCTCCGCGGCCGACGCTCTCATTGCTCGCCTGCAGCGGTTCGAGGACTGGGGTGAGCTCCACGGCGTCCCCATTCAGCTCGCCGAGTTCGGTCTCACGGCAACCGCGCTGGCGCAGGACGAACCCGGCGCGCTCGGTTGGCTCCGTCACGTGCTCGCCTTCACGCGGGACCGACACATCGGCTATTCGTTCCACGCCTACCACGAGGCCTACTTCGGCCTCTACCGAGCCGCGGGCCTACCCCGCGCCGGCCGTGAAGTTCCGGCGCTCTACCAGCTCTTCGTCGAGGAGAGCGACGAGACCCGGGACGAGGAGCTGGCCAAAGAACTGGCCTCGCAGCAAGCCTCGCAGCGGGCAGAGTAACGGCTGGCGCAGCGCTCGGCCGAGCCACCGGAATGGTCTCGCCCATTCTCACGATGTGCTCTAAGTTCCCTGGCGAGGATCCGGGGGACCATGACCGAGCCGAAGAGCCCAGCCGTCAACCAAGCCGCTACACCCGCCGTCAGCCAAGCTGCGGTTCCGCCCGCCAAGCGCCCGTTCAAGCAGCGCGCGCTGATTTGGCTCTCGATCGCCGTAACGGCGTTCGTGGTGTTCTTCATCGTCTACCGCTGGGGCGGCACCAGCGTGTACCGCGGGACCGTGCAGCGCGTGTACGAGCAGAGCAACGACTACCGCGCCGAGATCGTCGATCTCGAGGGCAACACGCACGTGGTGGGGAACAGGGAAATCATGTTCCCCTACTTCAAGCTGAACACGGCTGATCTGCACGCCGATCTGAACCGGCTGTCCAAGACCCACGACATCGTCGAGGTTCGCGTCTGGGGCTTCCGTCTCTCCTGGTTCAGCATCTTCCCCAACCTGATCGACACGACCTTCGTCATGTCGCGTCAGGACCGCGATCAGCAACGCGCCGAGCGCATCGCCGACGCCGTGGTGGAGCGCCTGCAGCAGAAGGGCCTGTTGAAGGACGCTGCTGCCAAGGGTGAGATCGTCGACGCCGTGAAGACCTCGTTGGCCGCCGGCGCCGACTGAGCCCGAGCCGAGTTGGGCTAGTTCGCCTGGCCCGCGCTGTGCTGGCTGGCCCTAGCTGTATTCGTCGGCGAAAGGGCCCCGGTCCGACACCACCGGCCCCCCCTCGACCGAGCCTTCGAGGTGGACCTGCAGGGCCCGGCCACCGCTCGATTGACCTCGGGTGCGCCTCTGTTATGCCCGTCGCCCCCCTACCCGGCGGGCTCGGTTCCGGCTGTCTCCAGGCCGCATGCGGGCGCCGCCACTCCCCGAGGAATCTGCGATGCAAGCCAAGATTGTCGTTCTGCCTGGTGATGGAATTGGCCCCGAGATCACGGCCGTGGCCGAGAAGGTGCTCGCTGCCGTCGCGACGAAGTTCGGCCACCAGTTCTCGTTCCAGCACGAACTGATTGGCGGCGCCGCCATCGACGCGCACGGGACCGCGCTGCCCGACGCCACGCTGGCCGCTTGCAAGCAGGCCGACGCGGTTCTGCTGGGCGCCGTGGGCGGCCCCAAGTGGGACAACCCGGCCGCCAAGGTCCGCCCCGAGCAGGGTCTGCTGGCCATCCGCAAGGGCCTCGGGCTGTACGCCAACCTGCGCCCCGTGCGCGGCTCCAAGGAGCTGCTCGACGCGTCGCCGCTCAAGCGTGAGCTGGTCGAGGGCGTCGACCTGTTGGTCGTGCGCGAGCTGACCGGCGGTGTGTACTTCGGCAAGCGCGGCGAGCCCCAGGGCACGGCCGATGACGCCTACGCGTTCGACACCATGGAATACACCGGCGCCGAGATCCGCCGCGTCATCGAGCTGGCCTACCGCCTGGCTCGCGGTCGCCGCGACAACGAGGGCCGCCCCGGCAAGGTCACTTCGGTCGACAAGGCCAACGTGCTGGCCTCGTCGCGCCTGTGGCGCAGCATCGCCACCGAGATCGGTCAGAAGAACGGCGACGTTCAGCTCGAGCACCAGCTGGTCGACTCCTGCGCCATGCGCCTGGTCACCCACCCCGGCAGCTTCGACGTCATCGTCACCGAGAACATGTTCGGCGACATCTTGTCGGACGAAGCCGCCGTGCTGACCGGTTCGCTCGGCATGCTGCCGAGCGCCTCGCTCGGTGAGGGCCGCATGGGCCTCTACGAGCCGATCCACGGCTCGGCACCGGACATCGCGGGCAAGGGTGTCGCCAACCCGATCGGCACCGTGCTGTCGGCGGCCCTGCTCCTGCGCTGGAGCCTCGGCTTGGACGCCGAGGCCCAGGCCATCGAGTCCGCCGTGGAGAAGACGCTGGCGAGTGGCGTGCGCTCTCGCGATCTGGGCGGCACTGCCGACACCGCGGCCGTCGAGAAGGCCCTGCTCGGCGCGCTCTGAGTCGAACCACCGTCCTGTCGAGGAACTCGGGGGGCCCGCTTCGCGGCGGCCCCCTTTTCTCGTTGGGCCCGTCCACTCGGGCCCGTCACTCGGCCCAGCCCCCTCCCCTGCGAGCTGGCGGGCACCGAGCCCCCTCCCAGACAGCCCGCCAGGCCGGTATGCTGAGCGCTCACCATGAGCTCCACCCTGGTACTCTCGGCCTACGACCTCACCGACGAGGGACCGGCGCGCTCGTTCAACGAGGACGCGACCCTGGTCCGCGACGATTTGGGGCTTTTCGCCGTGGCCGACGGCGCGGGCGGCAAGGGCAAGGGCGACGTGGCCTCTGCGCTCGCGCTGCGCTCCCTGGAGAACTACGTCGGCGCAACGGTACGCGCTGCCTTCGAGTCGCCCGATCACGATCTGCTCGGCAACGCCGAACAGGCGCGGCGCCTCTCCCGCGCCGTCCACCGCGCGCACAAAAATTTGCGCGAGGCCCAGGTGGGCTCGGCCGAACGCGCAGGAATGGCGGCCACGCTGACGGCCCTGCTGGTCGGCCCTCGAACCGGTGAGGTGCACCTCGCCCACGTCGGTGACAGCCGCTGCTACCGCCTGCGCCATGGCCGGCTCGAACAGCTGTCGGACGACCACAGCGTCGCGCGCGATGTCCTGGAACGCCGGCCGGAGCTCGACGCCGATGTGCTGTCGCGCCTGCCCAAGAACGCGGTGGTGCGAGCCTTGGGCATGCACCAGGAGCTCCGCGTCACCATGCGCAGCTTCCTGCTCGCTCCGGGGGATCGCTTCTTGCTCTGTACGGACGGGCTCTCCTCGGTCGTACCGTTCCAGCGCCTGTGGCGGGTCCTGCGCGAGGCGGATCCACCGAGTGTCGTCGCCTCCGAACTGCTCAGCCACGCTCTGGCCGCCGAGGGCCGCGACAACGTCGCGCTCGTGGTCATCGACGTCGAAGAGCAAGAGGTGGACGAGAACGTGCCGACGCGGCCCTACAACCGCGCGCCCATCTCCTCGCGCCTGCAGACTGCCCTCCAAGAGCTCCCCGAAGAGGACGACCTCCCCCCGACCAGCGCCGCGATCCTCGACTTCGGGCCCGAGCTGGCAACCGACGAGTTCCTTTCGCGCATCGAGGACTGGGACGACGAGGATGCGGCGGAGGCCCCTCCGGGCTCCGAACCCTCGGGAGTCGCAGTCGAACCTGCCCGCCTGGCGCCAGCCGTCGAGGTCCCCCACCACGCCCACGGCTTCGAGCCGGGTGAAGGCGCCGTCGTGGAGTGGGACGACGACCCGCCCGAGAGCTACAACCTGGACGAGCAGGACGTCGAGGTCGAATCCGAAGGGGATCTCGACGTCGACGACGGCCTGAGTCCCGACCGAGAAAAATGAAGCCCTTTCTTCCCGCTGCGAGCACGACCTCCCTCCCTCCGATTGGGGGTCGTCTCGGCCCGGAGCCCCGCCACTTCGTCGTCGAGGAAATCCCCGCCTACCTGCCTTCGGGCGCTGGCCCCCACGTTTACGTTTGGCTGGAGAAGACGGGGCACAACACCGCCGACGTGGCCCGCGCCCTGGCGCGCGCGGCCGGCGTGCGTGAGTCCGATGTCGGCTACGCCGGCATGAAGGACAAGAACGCCGTCACCCGGCAGTGGTTGTCCGTGCCCGAGTCGCCGCGCGCCGTCGATTCCTGGGACCTACCGCCTGGGGTCCGCATCCTCGAGTCCAGCCGCCACGGCAACAAGCTGCGTACCGGGCACCTGCACGGCAACCGCTTCGTCCTCACCTTGATCGACGTGCCCGACGGCGGCATGGAGCGCGCAACCGCGCTGATCGCCTTCCTGCGCGAGCACGGCGTCCCCAACTACTACGGCTCGCAGCGCTTCGGCCGCGAAGGGAACAACTTGGCCGACGCGCTCGCCTGGCTCGCCGACGGGGCTTCCCGCGGCGGCGGTGGCCGCGGCCGCTTCGCGCAGAAGATGTGGCCGAGCGTCATCCAGGCCGAGATCTTCAACCGCTACCTGGCCCAGCGCCGCAGCGCGCCCGAGGCCCTGTGGGCGGGCGAGGTGGTGCGTTTGGAGGGTACGGGCCGCCATTTCGTCGTCGAAGACGCGGAGCGCGAGCTGCCGCGGCTGCTCGCCCGCGATCTCCACCCCACCGGCGCGCTCGTCGGGCCGAAGACCCTGCAGGCGGGCGGACGGGCCCGAGAGCTGGAGGAGAGCATCTTCGGCGAACTGGGGCTCGACGCCGAACGGCTCGAGCGCTTGGGCCGGGTCGCCCCCGGCGCGCGTCGCGACCTGCTACTGCATCCCGCCGAGCTGCGCGTCAGCGCCCCCGGGCCGGGCGAGCTGGAGTTGGCGTTCGAACTGCCGGCCGGCGGCTACGCCACCCAGGTGCTGCGCGAACTTCTGCAGAATTGAGCCTGGGCGCCCGAAAGGGCCCACCGCTACGGCCAGCTCAGTCTTGGACAAAGATTTCGTCCTCGGCGGCTTCGTGCGCGCGGAAGGCGGCGATGGCGGTGTCGAGCAGGAGC
>DATIDO010000471.1:0-4439 GCA_035456245.1 Polyangiaceae bacterium | reverse complement strand
GGACAGTGCTGGTACCCCGAGGGCGGGTGGGTAGTCGTCGAAGCGACGGCGGGGGAAGGAGAGGACCAACTCGGCCGGAGCGTCGAGCAGCAAATCCGGGAGCTCTTGGCTCGTCGGAAGCCGTTCGGCCCAATCGCCGAGCGGGAGACGCAGGCTGCCGGCCAGCGAGACCAAGTCGCCCGCGAAATCGTCGGCACGAGCGACCAGCTGCAGCTGGTCGGAGTCGGGCTCGATCGTGCCGACGACATGGACGTCCACCCCGTCGACGCGCAGCGGGCCAGCGGCGCGGATGAGCTCGGTGGCCAGGCCACTGGTGTCGACTGTCAGCTCGGCTCGTGGCAGGACGCCGGCACGCTCGCGCGACAGAGCGATGTGTCCAGTCAGGTTGCCGCCGCGCACGGTCACGGCCTGCTGCGGGACGAAGCGCGACAGCATGGCCAGATCGAAGCGATCCATCGTCAAGGACGAGGTGCCCGTGGCGTTCGTGTAGCTTCCGGCTTGGAAGGGGTGGCCCGCAAGCGTCCCCTTCCATTCGCCTTCGGCGTGGCCCACGTCGGCCAGCTCCACGTCGAATCGGCCACTCGACTCGTGACCGTTCAGATCGGCACCCAAGGAGAAGTCGATGCCGCGGACGCCAGCGTATTCGCCCTGACTCACGTGGATTTCGGCGCTGCCCTTCGACTCGTATCCGAGCGTGGCGTCGATGCGGGTGGTGAGCCGCCCGGCGATGGTCGAGCGGGGCAGCCCAGCGGTCTCTGCCAAGCGATCGATGTTCAGGTTGGAGGCGTCGACGTGAACGGTGCCGCCTTGGCTCGTCAGATCGAGGTCACCATCCAGTCGGCCTTCGCTCTCCAGATGGAAGTCGCGGGCGATCAGGTGCCCTTCGCGAAAGCTCAGATGGTCGAAGCGCACGAGGATGGGTTTGCCGCGACCGGTCACCGACGCCTTCGCGTCGTCGATCTCGATGCCATCCGTGTGGGTGGTGGCGGTCATCTCGACGTGGGTCCCGTCTTGACCGTCCGCCTTCAGCGCCACGTGAGGCCGCGCGGCGGGGCCGTTGGCGTCGACTTGGGCCTTGGTGAGCACGAGCTCACCGACACGGATGCCACGAGCTTGGGCACGCAGTGACAGAGCCGCCTGGAGCGGATCGTCGAGCGGGACCTCGGCGCTGCCGCCGAGATCCAGCGCATCGATGCGGGCGCCGGCCAGGCTCAGACGCTCGCCGTGGATCGACGTGCGCGCCACGGTGCGGTCGCCTTCGAGTTGGCCCGTCACCGTTCCCTGCACGATGCCGCGGGCGCCCAGCAGCTTGGTCAGTCGTGGGCTCTCCTCCAGGACCGTCCGCCGCAGCTCGAACTCGTAGACGAGCGGGCCATCGTCGGGAACACCGAGGGTCAAATGGAGCGGGAGGCCGCGCTCGTGCAGCGTGGCGTCGAGCTGAATGCCGCGCTCGTCGTAGGTGCCGACGAAGTCGACGGGCGGGATGTCGTTGCCCAGGACCTGGCTGGGCAGGAGTGTCGCGTTCAGCTCCAGGCGCGGGCGGCCCGAGGTGAACCAGATCTCGGCGGCCGAGCGCAGCGTGAGCCGCGACGCGGGTAGATTGCTGCGTAGCGCGGAGAGGTCGAGGTTCTCGGTGTCGATGTCGAGATCGGCCTCGATCTCGGGAGACACGGTGACGATGCCTTTCACCGTGGCCTCACCGCTTCCGGCGCGCAGCTTGGCGTGCGCGTCCAGGCGCGGCGGCACACCGCTCACTTCGTGCTCGAGCGAGATGGTGCGGTCGAGCGGCCACTCGGGCCAGATGCTACGCACCGCCTCCGGCTTCAGCTCGGGCATCGTCCCACGCAGGGTCACGCGGCCTCGCTCGACGCGGTACTCCTCCTCGAGCTGGACCTTGCCGATCGTCCCGGACAGCTTGCCCCACAGGGCCCCGGGGGTACGCAGGTGGAAGTCACCCTCGGTCTTCAGCTCGGTGCCGGCCAGGCCGCTGGCGGCGAGATCGAAGCCAGCGACGTCGAGGGCCACGCCTTTGTCCGTGATCAGCAGCGTACCGTGGGCCCGATCCAGGCTGCCTTGCATCGGCGGCAACTTGGTCATGCGCGACGAGACGAACACTCGGCCGAGCGCCAGATCGGAGAACCAGATGCGCACGGTCCGGCCGCCGCCGCTGCTCTCTTGGGAGGTGCCGCGAGTCGAGAAGGCATCGGCAATCGATGGGTAGGACTCGAGCTCGCCGTCCTTGTCTCGCTCGACGGTGTCGTAGAGATTCACCTCGACGCCGTCGATACGCACCTCGTCGACCTCGATGCTGAGCTTCTGGAAGAAGCGCAGGAAGCGCTGGGCCACACCGAAGAGGTCGAAATCGACGACCAGGCGCTCGGCGCGCAAGACGAGCCGATCACTGGGATCGCGCACCTCGATCTCGCGGACCTCGACCCCGAAGGCGTCGAGGCGCGCCAGGTTGGCGAAGGAAATCTTGCCACGCAGCGCGGCGGCGAGCGCGCCGTCCAGAATGCCGGTGACGGCGCGTCGCGTGGCAGGCACGTCCAGGTGCAGCACGGCCGCGAAGGGCAGGGACACCACGAAGACGAGCGCCAAGCCGGTAGCCCCCAGGAGCCTCCGGCCCAACTTGCGCCACCAGCGCTCGGTCTTGGCGTTCCCCTTCAAAATGCCTCGCCGATCAGGATCTGCCAGGCGAAGGCGTCGAACCAGTTCTCCGGGCGACCTTCCTCCGTATTGTAGTACGGGGGCACCTCGGAGACGTCGGGTGGTTCGCCCGGCTGGGGGGAAAACTGCTGGAGGCCGGGCACGCGCCAGCCCAAGTCCAGCCGCAGCGGACCGATGGGCGACGCATAGCGAATGCCGGGTCCGGTCGAGATGTGCGGCGCCATGAAGTTGATCGAGGCCACCCCGGCGTTCACGTCCGAGGCGTCGATGAACCAGACGAACCCCCACGGTTCGGCGAAGCGGTAGCGCAGCTCGAGGGACGCCTCCCAGAGCGTGAAGCCGCCGAGGGGACGGATGCAGCCCGGATCCGGGGTCGCGGCGGCGCAGTTGGCCCCAGCCGGCAACAAGAAACCGATGGGGCCCTGCGGACCGATGCGCTGGTACGGGTAGCCACGGTTGGAGTCGGGACCACCGGAGTAGAACGCGCGGAACAGCAGCTTGTGCTGATCGCGGACGACATCTGGGTCGAGTGGATTGGTGACCGCGCCACCGGTGAGGGTGGAGCCGTAGTCCTGCGGGAAGACGAAGCCGAAGGTAACGCGCGCGGCCAGGATGACCTTGCGCGAGTAGTCGAGCGGATAGAAGGCGCGGGCCTCGGGGCGGATGCGGACGTCGGTCAGCACACCGCCGAGGAAAGGGCCGGCGATCTGAAAGCTGTTCGAAAGGAAGATGCCGCGCGTGGGTGAGATGGGGTTGTCGCGCAGATCGAGGCCGGTGGTGAGATCGGGGTAGGCGACGATGACGGGCTCGAGGCCGGGCACCTCGTCCAGGCTGCCCTGGTAGGTGAACGGGAAGTTCGAGCGCCAGTTCATCGACAGCGAGACCGGCAAGGTGCGGCCCCAGAAGCTACGTGAAACGCCGACCTGGGCCGTGACTTCGTTGTAGCCGATGATCCTCTCCAGCTTCGGATCGGCACCGTCGGCCAGCGGGTAGAGTAGGGGGTAGACGTTGTAACCCGTCTCCACGAAGCCCAGCGTGCGTCCCTCGATGAGCGATGGCTGCTCCAGGCGCACCGTCAGGGAGTTCTCTGGTAGGACCTTCGTAGGCCACTCGAGGTGGTCGATGCGCGTGGGGTAGAAGGTGAGGCCAGGTCGTGTCGAGATGGACAGCTTGCGCAGACCGCCGAGGAAGTTGCGGTCCGTCCAGCCAACGCGACCGGTCGCGGCCAGACGCTGCACGTCCAGCTTGGCACCGAAACCGGCCGTGACGCTGCGCAGCGGGGCTTCTTCCAAGCGGATGGTGACGGGCACGATGGCTCCGTCGGGCGCCGAGGTGTCCGGCAGTACGTCCACCTTCGAAAAGACGCCGAGCTGGAACAGAGCGGTGCGCGCGCCTTCGAGTTCGCTCTGCGAGTAGTACTCGCCCTCGTGCAGCAGCAGCGTGTCGCGCACGGGCTTCTCGGGAACCTCGCGCAGTCCCTGGATGACGATGGGGCCGAAGCGCGCGCGCGGACCCGGGGTGACGTCGAGCGTGATGGAGGCGCGGTGTTCGCTCAGGTCGACGCGGGCCTTGCCGTTGACGCGGACGAAGGCGTAGCCGACGTCGGCGAGCGCATTGGCGACGTCGAGCTTGGCCTTCTCGTACTCGTCTTCGTCGAAGGCATCGCCGGAGCGAAAGTCGATGGCGCGGGTCGCCCGCTCGGCCGCGTCGAAGGGGAGGGCAGACAGGCCCGTGGTGGTCAACGTGCCGATGCGGACCTGCTCGCCCGGATC
>DATIDO010000470.1:0-9083 GCA_035456245.1 Polyangiaceae bacterium | reverse complement strand
ACTCGCTGAGCGGTCGAGGCGACGGTGTCGCAGACGCCGACCAGGGACACGTCGGGCAGCTCGCGATACACGCGTGCGTGATTCCGACCCATGCTGCCCACGCCAATGACGGCTGCCTTCAACATACGGACTCCACTCCTTCGATTACGCGCTCCAGGTCCTCTCGACTCAAGAAGGGATGGACCGGCAGGCTGAACACCTCACGGCACGCCCTTTCGGCCACGGGGTAGGAGACCTGATCGTAGCCACCGGCGCGCTTCACTGCCGGCTGTTGGTGGATGGGGAGCGGATAGTAGACGCGCACCCCGATCCCGAGCTGACCGAGCTTCTCGACCACCTGGTCCCGATCGGTGCCGGGTCTCACACGGACCGTGTACTGGTGGTAGACGTGAGCGTTGCCCGGTGCGACCCAGGGCGTGATCACTCGGCTCAAGCGTGCGTCGTAGAGGGCCGCATTGGCGCGGCGGATCTCGGTCCAGGCCTGCAACCGCTCGAGCTGGGCGATGCCGATGGCGGCCGCCACGTCGGTCATGCGGAAGTTGTAGCCCATCAGCTCGTGCAGATACTGGGCACTCATGCCCTGGTTGCGCAGCATACGCAGCCGTTCGGCGACGCCGTCGTCGTTGGTGAGCAGCATGCCACCCTCGGTCGTCGTCATGTTCTTGGTCGGGTAGAAGCTGAAGGCGGCGGTACCCCAGCTGCCGACCGGCCGCCCATCGATCGAGGCAAGGTGCGCCTGCGCTGCGTCCTCCAGCAGGATCAGGCCGCGGCGTTCGCAAAGCTCGGCGAAGGCGGGCATGTCGGCGGGCTGGCCATACATGTGGACCGGGATGACGGCACGAGTGCGTGGGGTCAGGGCCTGCTCGGTGGCCGCCACCGACAGATTGAAGGTCCGCTCGTCGATATCGGCGAACACCGGCCGTGCGCCGACGGCGAAGACGGCCGAAGCGGTGGCGAAGAAGGTGAAGGGTGGGACGACGACCTCGTCGCCAGGGCCGATACCGTGCGCCAGGAGAGCCGCGATCAGCGCGGTCGTGCCGTTGTTGACGGCGACGGCATGCCGCGTGCCATGCAGGGCACCGAAGCGTTCCTCGAACGCGGCGACGCGCTTGCCCTGGGCGAGGCCGCCGCTCTTCAGCACGTCCACGACGGCGTCACACTCTTCCTGGCCGATGAATGGCTTGGCGATGGAAATCATGACTCTCTCTCTCGGTCGACCAGGCGTTCCTGGGTGCACGAGCGACAAGCGCTCGCCTCTTCTTGTGACTCGTGGCGGTTGCCGGTGGCGCAAACCCAGCCGATGCGGCGCGCCGGGGACCCGACGACCAATGCGTGATCGGGTACGTCGCGCGTGACGACACTCCCCGCCCCCACCAGGCACCAGCGCCCCAGGATGGTGCCGCAGACGATGGTCGAGTTGGCGCCGATCGAAGCCCCCTGGCGCACCAGCGTTTGCGTCAGGATCCAATCGTGGGCGTCTTTGGGCGCCAGGTCGGGGGTCACGGCGCGGGGGCTCAGATCATTGGTGAATGTCACCTGGGGTCCCACGAACACGCCGTCCTCCAAGGTGACGCCTTGGTAGACGGACACGAAGTTCTGAATCTTGACGCGGTGGCCGATGCGAACCGAAGCATCGATGAAGACCCCCCTGCCGATGCGGCAGTCCTCGCCGATCCGCGCGCCACGACGGATTTGGCAGTAGTGCCAAACCACGGTGCCCGCGCCCAGCTCCACGTCGTCGTCGACCTCAGCCGTTGAGTGTACGTTCGTCATCGAGGATTCCCTTCGTGGCCAGGAGCCGCCGGGAGGCGGCCAGCATCCAAGGCGAGATGATGCATTGGACGAGAGTCATGCCGACGGCCCAGCTGAGGGTCGTAGCGGCGACCGCCGCTTGCTCCGCGGCCGTCGGTGCCAGAGGCGCGAGGATGCGCAAGGCCAGCGCGTCGCGGGTGCCGATGCCCTGCGGCGTGAACGGCAGCGCGCCCACCAACATCAACAACGGGACGTAGAGCAGCGCGTCGGCCAGCGGAATTTTCACGCCGAAGAGCGAGAACGGCAGCCACATGCCCAAGAACAGCACGGCGACGTGGGGCAATCGGAACGCCAGCGCACGCAAGTTCCCGAGCACGCCGGCCTCGAGCAGGACGCTGGCCACGGGGATGCGCGTCAACCAGCGAGGACGCCAGACCAGCAGGAGTCCGTAGCCGACAGCGGCCGAGCCGATGGCGAGCAGCGCGCTCCCCAGACCTTCCAGCGAGTTGGGCCGGAGCAGGTAGGCGCACGTACCGAACAGGAACAAGCCGCCGAATACGGTCGCGTACACGAGCAACGTGGCACCAGCGACCCGCCCGAGACCTACGCCGTAGGCGCGGGCTGCGTACCAGGCGAGCCACGCCTGACCGACGTGATAGTTGACCAGCTGTGGAAGGTAGGAAGCGCCACGCAACAGGACCACCTGCCGATAGGTGACCGGGCAGACGAAGTCGGAATAGACCTGCCGCAACGCGATACCGTCCGCCAGGAGTAGCGCAATCGTGGAGGTGACCGTCAGCAGCACGAAGCTCGGCCAGGTCACCTGTTGCAGCGCGACGCCGAGCGCCTTCAGGTCGATCTGGCTGCCGACGTAGCCGAGCAGAGCCAGCGTCGAAATCGTCGGACCGAAGCGGGTCCACAGGGAGGGGCGCGCCGTGTCGGTCATCGTACCTCGCCGAGCGGGAGCCAGAGCGTGTAGTCGCCGTACCGACCGACTTCGTGAAAGCCCTGCAGCAGAGCTTCTACCGCCTGAGCGGCGGGGGAACGCAGGCCGAGCAATCGGCTGTGGAAATGGCGTCCGAGCGCGACCGCGCGCGGGGGACGCTCGCGTAGATCGGCCACGAAGCGCTCGTTCCACGCTGCCGCCATGGGCAGGGGTGGCCGAGCCTGGGCGAGTATGGCGCTGTAGAAGAAGCGAGTGCTGGAAGGGCGGTTCGCCTGGAGCAGGACGCGGGAGGGGCTGCCCTGCCACACCAGGATGGGCTGGTCGGCAGGGACCACGCTGGCGATCCGGTGGGCCAAGTCGTCCACCTCACCGTTGCTGCAGTCGTTCCAGAATTGCTCGTTGCGGACTCGCTGGCGTCCCACCGCGCCGTAGGGCCAGTCGAGGAGCCGCGTGCCCTTGGCGACGAAGCCGCCGAGCCCTACCGCGCTGGCCAACAGCGACAGGCCGAAGAAGGGCGTCCAGTCGACTCCGCGGCGCCTCGTCGCCTGCGCGAGCTGCTCGATGGCCAAGCCGAAGCCGGCGCTGCCCAGGAGCAGCAGCACGTCGAGCAGCAGCCCGGCGTGGTACTCGTAGTATCGCCCTTGGAGTAGGAAGTTGAGCAAGCCGGCGACGAGCAGGGTCGGGAACAGCCAGCGCTCACGTGCGGAGAGGTGGCCGCTACCGAGCGTCAGTAGCGCGAGCAGCGTGCTGGGGAGCCACCACTTGGCGCTGGGCCAGAGGCCTTGCCACAGCGAGTCGCCGATTCGGTACGTGACTTCCTCGGGAAAGAACTGCGCGGTGGCGTTGTAGACGAACAGCAGGTCCCACAGCTGACGGAGGGGTGTTCCCAGCAGCAAGACGAGCCCGAACGAGAGTGCCACCGTTGCGACGCCTGCGCTTCCCCACAGCAGTCCGTCCAACAGACGCAGTCGGAAAGGCTCACGGGGCGAGGGTAGGAAGACGCGCCAGAGCAACAGGCACAGACCGACGACTGCGAAGCTGGGCTTGATTGCCACGGCCACGCCAAAGAGCAGCCCAGCGAGCGTGGTGGCGCGCGCGCTCGCAGGCCATCGCAAGCCGAGCCAGGCGATGGGGAAGAAGAGGTGCGCGGCCAGGACGTCGGTCTGGCCGGTCATGTGGCTGCCGACGTGCACGTAGACGAGCGGGGCGAGCACCCAGGTGGCCCAGCGCGCAGCGCCCCCCCAGATGTTCGACACCAGCTCGGCCGCGGCCGCCCCACACAGCAACGTCCACAGGAAGTCGAGCAGTCGCACTGGGTAGGCGACGTTCGGCAGGTAGTCCGCCAGCCCGTAAACCAGGTAGCCGGGCCAATTCATGTCGACCACGTCGACGTAGGGCACCGCGCCCGTGAGCACGCGGTGGGCCGCGTAGGCGAGCTCGTACTGATCGGGCCCCGGAGGACGCCCGACATGGAAGGTCGCCAGCAACGCCCAGTAGACGACCAGCGCGCCGTAGGCGAGACGTCGCGCTGGTCCGTTCATGGTGTGGCTCGACCGGACTGGTTGCCGTTGCCGTTCAGGTGACTGGCATCGCCCCGTACCCGTTCGGCGATCCAATCGGGGTGGCTACGCAGCTCGGGGATCTTTGCCAGCAGCTTCAGGTGGCCGGCGATGGTGCGAGCCGTCTTCAGCTTCGAGACACCGAGCAGACGAACCTCGAGCGTGGCAGGGCATTCGACCAGGCGCTCACCGGCGAGATCGAGCAAGATCAGCATCTCGGCGACACCCAGGAAGCCCGTGTCGCTCAGGACCAGATGCTCGACCGCACTCTTGCGGTACACGCGGAAGCACGACGTGTACGTGGCGAAGCGATGGTGCAGGACCATGCCGTAGAGCCGGGACAGGTTGCGAGACAGGAACAGACGCCAGGCTGGAACGCCCACCACGTGTCCTTCGGGGTGGTACGGGCTCGCCGTCACCATGGCGACGTCGTCCTTCAGCATCGGAATGAGATTCTTCAGCTGCAGCGGGTCGTAGGTGCAGTCGGCGTCCATCGAGCAGACGATGTCGGTCGACGCGTGTTGGATGCCAGTCAGGATGGCGCCAGCCACGCCTTGGTTCACCTCGTGGTGGACGAGGGTGCAATCGTCACGGCCACCGAAGCGAGCCTGCATCGAAGACCAGGTCGTGTCCGTGCTGCAGTCGTCGACCAGCACGTAGTGGATCGTGTAGTCCGCGCCGAGCAGCTGCTCGACCTCGGTCAGCGTGTTCTCCAAGAAGCCGAGTGAGCGCTCCTCGTTGAAGCAGGGGATGACGATCGAGATCGCGGTGCGATCCGCGCGCGGCGCGACATCGAGCGCTGCAGGGCGCCGTACCGACGCCGGCTCTCGTTCGAGCGGCTCTTGGGACCAGCGGGAAAAGTCGGCGATGCTCGTGAAGTCGTACTCGCTCAAGTACGCCTCCACGATGTCGCCCATCTGCTCCAGATTGCGGTACTGCCGTAGCCGGCTCAGGAACGATGCCGTGGCGATCTGGGGCAGCTCCGGGTCCATCTCCCAGACGTGGAAGTACATGTTGAATGGCGACGTGTAGCGGTTGTGCCACCAACGAAAGGACGTCTGCATCAGCCGCGGAGGCAGCTGGCGCATGTAGTTGCCGCCCGCGACGGGGAACAACAGGAGATCGGAGCCGGCGCTGGAGAGAGGAAACTCCATGAGCGGTCCCACGCGAGTCTGGTACTCGTGCGGGAAGCGCCGTAGCGGCTGCCGCGCGAGGGAACGCAGGCGCGGGAAGAAGCTCGAGTCGTAGACGAAACCCTCTTCGGCCAGGATCTCGAGCGCCCAGGTCTGGTCCAGGCCGATGTGGCCTCGCGGCACCCGATAGCCCAGCACGCGACGTTCGATGGCGCGCTCGACTGCCTGCTTCGAGCGCCGCACGTCGGCGCGGAAGGAGTCGGGCGTGTGCGTGTCGATCGGCTTGTGCTCGTATCCTTTGCTGGCCACCTCGTGGCCTCGCTCGACGATCTCACGCAACAGGCCAGGCAGTCGTTCGGCTACGGAGCCGGTGGCGAAGAAGGTCGCCTTGGCACCATGACGTTCGAGCAGCGCCAACGTGTCCAGCGTGGAGCGCTCCACACGCGACTCCATGCGGCTCCAGTGGCGACGCGGCACGAGGCCTTCGAGCGCGGTTGCTTGGAAATAGTCTTCGACCACGACCGTGAGCAGGTGGGTCCTGGCGGTCTGGAGGAAGGAGGAGTTCGTTGCTTGATCCACCCGCTACTCTCGTGGTGCTGCGAAGGGTCGCGCCTCAAAAGCTAGACGGGACTTGGGTGGTTGATCAAGTTGAGGTGAGGCGAACCTCCCCGGAACCCACCGTCGCGATCGTCTCTCTCGCGTGATGTATTTGCGTGTGTGATGTGATCACGTGGGTGTGGAACTCCTGGGGGCATCGCTTTCCAGATACACGGGCGGGCGGGGCGCTCACCCTCGTCGGCTTTTGCCATCACCCGCGTTGCCCCGTTGCTGTTTCATCGGGGTATGGCGTTGGGCAGGACGTCCGCCTTGTCAGCCGCCGCGTCCGCCCAGCATGCTCGACCCGCATGACTGCTCGGGATCCTTCGCTGCGCGTGGCGATTGTCGCACCTCACGCTTCGGATCGATTCGGAGGGGAGTCGATCCTTCCGCTGCACTATTTTCGCGGGTTGCGGGCTCGAGGCGTGGAGACCTGGATGGTTCTTCACGAGCGTACTCGGGACGAGCTGCGCGAGACCTTGGGTGACGACTTCGCGCGGGTGCACTTCGTGAGAGATACGGGGCTGGATCGGATGCTGCACCGCGTCTCCAGCTGGCTGCCGACCCGTGTCGGAGAGAACACCTTCGGCTTCGTGCTCCAAGCGACGACACAGCTGCGACAGCGGCGCTTGTTGCTCGAGCTGGTGCGGCGCAAGGGGGTGAACGTGGTGCACGAGCCATCGCCGGTTTCGCCCAAGCGCCCGTCGCTCGTCTTTGGTTTGGGCGTGCCGGTCGTGGTGGGCCCCATGAACGGGGGGATGTCGTACCCGCGCACGTTCGCCCACCTGGAGCGCAGAGGCGAGGGCGTGTTCGTGGCGTGGGCGCGTCGGGCGACGCGGCTGATGAATCGCGTGTTGCCCGGCAAGCAGCGCGCGACGGTATTGCTCGTGGCCAACCAGCGAACGCGACGAGCCTTGCCGGTGCACGACCGCGGTCAGGTGGTCGAGTTGGTCGAAAACGCCGTCGACCTGGCCGTCTTCGCCGGGTCCGGAGAGCACCAGCAGCGCGTGGAGAACGCGACGACGCGATTGGTATTCTCGGGTCGCCTGGTCGCCTGGAAGGGTCTCCCGCTGTTGCTGGAGGCGCTGGCACGGCTCGAGCGCAGCGACGTGGAGCTGCGCATCCTCGGTGACGGGGAGCAGCGGCAGGAGCTGGAGGCACTGGTCGCGCGGCTCGGCTTGTCGGAGCGGGTGGCATTTTTGGGCTTCTTGCCGCAACGGCGCTGCGCAGAAGAACTCGGACAGGCCGATGTCTTGGTCCTACCCAGCGTCTACGAATGCGGTGGAGCAGTGGTCCTCGAGGCGATGGCCATGGGCTTGCCGGTGATCGCGCACCGCTGGGGTGGCCCTGCCGACTACTTGGACGAGCAGTGCGGAATCCTGCTCGATCCGGAGCTGCCGCTGGACCAACTGATCGATGCGTGGGCCGCCGCGATACGTTCCCTGGTGGAGGTCCCGGAGCGTCGCGCCGCACTGGGTCGGGTCGGCAGGGAAAAGGTGCGGCGCGAGTTCACCTGGCCGAGCAAGATCGAGCAGATCAGCGCCATCTATGCGCGAGCCAGGGCCGAGTGGGCCGCCGGCGCCAACGGGGCGGCGGCCCGCTCAGAGCGACTTCAGCCAGTCGAGTAGACCAACGTACTTGGGAGAGGTGGACGCGGCGTCCGTGACCTTCTCCTTCAAGCCCCAGCAAGCGCCCGAGTGCGTGTACTGCATGTACGGCCCCCGCAGCCCGGCCTTCGTCAGCGCATCGAGATAGGCCAGATAGAAATCGTGCATGCCCGGGTCGTGCTGCAGCGTGACGCAGCCGTCCACGCCGACCGAGTACGAATCGGGGCCGCCTTCGTAACCAATCACGGGCAGCGACAGCTTGTTGGCGCAGCTGACGTTCGTGGCCAGATCGGTCGCCACCTGAGCGATACCGGCGTTCAGCTCGGCCATGGTCGCGCCGTGGACGTAAGGTGCGACGGCGTACACGTCGGGGCGCGTCGAACGGGGATTGATCGTGGCATCCTGGAGCGCGAGCACGTGTGCTTCGCACGGGCCATTCCAGCCAGCGAAGCCGGCCAGGACGTGGACCAGGCGGTCGGGCTCCGAGGCGAAGACCTCGTCGAAGGCCTCGAAGAGGCGGACGGCTTGGTAGACGTAGTAGCTGGACGCCGGGATGGTGCCCGAGAGGCCGAGGGACTGGGCCTGGGAAGTGGCGTAGGCGTTCTGCGGGAACGACTCGTTCCAGACCTCGTTGGACCACTCCAGATAGACTCGCAGGTTGGGATCGAGCGAGGTCTTCACCAAGCGTGCGACTTGCTTCCAGTCATCGACCGTCGAGCGGTGATGCAAGTTCAGCCAGTAGTCCTTGTGCGTTCGGTTGCAGAGATCGATCTGCCACTCGTAAGCGATGAGCTCACCTTGGGGCTCCGTCTTCTTCTTTCGGGTGTCGAAATGGGCCTGCGGTGTCTCGTCGGCGTTGGTGCCGTTCCAGTCCATCAGGCGCAAGACGGAGTAGGGCTCGAGGCCCGTGAGCAGCTCGGGGACCCAGGGGTTCGTCGTCGTTGCGAAGTCGACGTCGGGTAGGAGGATGTTCGAGCGCTCCCATTCGACGTTCCAGAAGTTGGTCCCAGCGAACGAGCGGCTTGCGGGGGCTGGATTGAGCAGCCCGCCCGTACCGCTACCGGTGCCGCCCGTACCAGCCGCGGACGAGCCTCCAGAGCCCCGTCCGCCCGAGCCCGCGTCGTCGGCTGGAGCTTTGGTGCTGCAGTGAGCGGCGACCAAGAGCAGTGCGCACGAAGCGGAGGCGAGGCGCATGTGCATGAGTGCATCGTCGCATGGCGCAACGAGGCGTACGAGGGCCGTGGCCCCTTTCGATTGCCCCGCGCGTTTCCCCGAGCAGGTGCGAACGAGGCGAATTCGCGGTAGCTGTCGAGCGAGTTCATGTCGACGGAGTCCACGTCTGCGGTGTTCGGCTCCGGGGCCAGCGCGAGCGCTGCGACCGTCGTCTCGGCCGAGGTGCCCGATCCGGATCGGGAAGCGGTCGGCGCATGGGATTGGGATCCCGGGCGGAGACTGCTGCGTGCGCTGCGTATGTACGAGAGAGCGTTGG
>DATIDO010000469.1:0-9915 GCA_035456245.1 Polyangiaceae bacterium | reverse complement strand
CAGCAAGAGCAAGGGCGGCTTCGTCCTGCTCTACGAGGAGGCCAAGGGCGCCGCACAGATGATCGATCTGAAGACCTACGTCCCGATCGGCAAGACCTTCACCTACAAGATGGACCTGAGTGGCGGCAAGCTGAAGGTCTTCATCAACGGCACCCAGGTCTATTCGCGCACCCCCAGCGCGCGCATCCAGGCCAAGAAGTTCTACTTCAAGTTCGGCAACTACGATCAGGCCTCGACCAAGGGCACGCCGACCACCACGCCCTTCTCACGCGTGGAGTTCTACTCGGCCGTCGTCTCGCACAAGTGAGTTCGGCGGGGCGCCCGCTCGCAGGGCGGGCGGCTCAAGGAGCGAAACCGAACAAGCGCTCGAAGTTCTCGGCCAGCTGCTCGAGCGCGCTGGCCGAGGACGTGCCCCACAGCTCCGCCGCGTAGTCGACGGTCCCCGCCACGTTCTTCGGCTCGTTGCGGCTGCCCGACTCGGGCGCCAAGTAGGGGCAGTCGGTCTCCAGGAGCAGCTGGCTGCGCGGCAGGCTGCGCAGGAGCCCGGTGAAGGTCTCGCTGCGCCGCGCGTTGGCGGGAACCGAGAGGTAGTGGCCGGCCTCGGCGATGCGCTTGGCCAGCGACAGGCGACTCGAATAGCAGTGCCAGTCGACGCGCTCGGCCTTCATCTCCAGCAAGATCTCGAGCGTGCGGGCCTCGGCCTTGCGCGTGTGGATGATGATGGGCTTGTCGGCGTCCTGCGCGAGCCGCACGAGTCGCCGAAAGACGTCTTCTTGCTGCTGCCAGAAGGGCTCGGGGACCCAGTGATGGTCCAGGCCGATCTCGCCGATGGCCACCGCCTGCTCCGCGTGATCGCGCACGAAGGCCAACGTGTCGTCGATGCTGGCCTCCTCCACGTCTTCACGGGGGTACTGGATGCCGGCTGCCAACATCTCCGGCAGCACGGTGTCGACCGGGTAGAAGCCGATGGCGGCCTTCACCAGCGGCTCGCGAGCAGCGAGCTCCAGTGTCTTGCGGTTGTCGGCCAGGTTCAGGCCGTTGGAGACGATGGTGGTCACGCCCGCATCGCGGGCGCGCTCCAGCACCTCGGGCAGATCTTCTGCGAAGCGCGGGCTGGTCAGGTGGGCGTGGACGTCGAACAGGCCCATCTCAGTCCTCCTCGTTGCTTGCAGCGGGCAGGACCAGCTCGGGCTGCACCAGCTCCTGCGGCAGGACCAGCTCCTGCTGCAGTGGGGTGGCAGCGACCAGAGCCGCGGAGGCCAAATGGGATCGGCCCGGGTGAACCAAGAAGCGCCGGCGCAGCGCCTGGCGGCCGATCAGGACCGGGAAGGTCATGCCGGCGCGGTTGGTCAGGCTGAGCTCGCTGGTGAAGGTGAGCCCACCCAGGACGAACTCGGTTCGGATCACCCAGCGCGGCTCTTCGTCGCCGTTCGAGCTCTTCACGATGCGCTCGTCGACCAGCGGCGCGCGCACGCGCCGCACCCCGCCGCCGGGCCAATTGGCGCCGCTCTGGTGCCGCAGCAACGGCGGCGTGAACTCGGCCATCATGCCCTGCTCGGTGTGGACCACGACCATGTCACGGGCGTGGAGCGCAGAGGTGCGCGCGCCCGTGTCGATCTTGGCAGCGATGCGCTCGATGCCCAGCTCCGGCAGCGCCAGCCACTCGCGCCAGCCGAGGATGACGCGCTTGCTGCGCGTCTTCTTGGTGGGGTTCGAGGGGGCCGCTGCCATGGCTCAGGCGGCTCGGGCCTCGCGGGAGAACGGCGCCATGCGCCGATCGATCAGGGCGATCACCTCTTCGTCGCTGCGGGCAGGGGCGCCGGGGAGCCGCACGAAGGCGCGGGCCAGCTTGCCCTTCTGGCCGGTCATCAGACAGAACCAGACCTCGAAGAAGTCGAGTCCCTCGAAGACGATGGCGTCGTTCTGCGCGTACAGATGGCGGTTCTTGTGGAACTCGTCGGCCATCTCCGAGTAGTGCAGCGTCGGCTTCAGGTGGTGGATGATGTGGTAACCGTCGTTGAAGCAGCGGCGGTTGTAGCGCGTGTTGATGCAGGTGATCGCGCTGTTGAAGTCGTTGTCCGGCGAGTCCGGATCGACGAACGCATGCTGGCCCCAGTTGCCTGCCATCATCAGCGTGCGCACCACCAGGATGGGCAGCCAGAAGACGACGAGCGTGACCGGCACGCTGACGAAGTACGCGAGCGCTGCGCTGCCGCCCCAGTAGAGCAGCTCGTTGACGACCAGGCGGCGCGCCAGCTTCGTGTTGCCCTTGCGCAGGTGGTAGGCCGTCAGGTCGATGATTCCGATGGTCATGAACCGCGCCCAGTAGCGCAGCCAATGGCCGAAGCGGTCTCGGCGGAACGGCATGGTGGTCGAGAGGTCACCGAACAGGTTGGCCTCCTTGTGGTGCATGCCGATGTGGTGCAGCGAGTAGGACTCGGCGGAGACACCAGCCAGGGGCCCGAGGGCCCAGGGGATGTACAGGTTCAGCAGGCGGAAGCGCCGGGTGAACAGCGGCCGGTGCATCGTGCAGTGGGCCATCAGGATGTAGCGATCGATGAAGGCGCCGCCGACGATGGCCCAGTAGGGCAGGGCCATCCACCAAGCGAACTGGCCGCGAGCGGCCAGCACGTACAGGCCGATGGCGAGCGGCCAGGTGACCAGGGTCATCACCAGTCCCAGGTTGATGAAGACGATGTCGCGCGGATCGTTCAGGGCCGAGGCCCACAAGCGTGCCCAAGCGGTCTCGGTCGAAGAAACCGGGGCTTCGTGGAAGGGAGAGGCCTCGGCGAGGCCGGGCGAAGCTGTCGAAGCGGCAGTCACGGCGGGCCAGCTATAGCAAAGCCCGGTCGCAGATGCCCCAGTGTCCCGCTGTCGTCGAGAAATCGGCGGATTCCAGCGCTGCAAGAAGGTCGCGTCATTGTCCGACGTTCGTCATGGGGGCCAGACACCCTAGGGGGGTGAGCCAAGACGCAAATTCTTCGCCTTCCGCCGCAGAGGAAAACAGCAGCAGCCGGCGCCTGAGTGCCGACTGCTTTCCCGGTTTGCACAAAGCCCACGTGGGCTCGGTCGTCTACGGCCCGCTCGATGAAGTGCACGCGGAGGCGCGCGTCGTCGAGATCCCCGAGCTGCAGCAGACGATGCTCGACGAAGAGGGACTGCGTCGTCTGTTCGCGGAGCTGCCCGAGCGCAGCCTGCTCGAGGCGACCGTGCGAGCTACGCCGCTGGCGCGGCCCCGTCGCGTTCAGCAGCTGAAGCGTCTGCTCACGCGCTTGGTCGAACGGCGCGTGTTCGGAGCCCAGCTTCGCTACGAGCTGCATGGAATGGTCTGGCTCGATACTCTCGTGGCGGCGCCGGGAGGAATGCGACTGGTGCGCTTGGAGGCGTCGCCGTGAGGCTCGACGTTCCCGATTTCTCCGGGCCGCTGCCCGGCGAGGGGGTTCGCTACCAGTGCGTGCACTGTTCGAAGCTGTCACCTCCGGCCGAGAGTAGCTTCACGTTGATCAGCTCGCGCTTCGGCTGGCGGCTCGGCCGCCGCCTCGATCGGACGAGCGGCGAGTGGCAGTTCGAGTGGCACTGCCCCGATTGCTGGAGCCAGAAGCCCCCCGAGCACCTGCGGCGGCGCTAGCCGCTGCCATGCTGGCCGGCACGGGCTAGGGCAGGAGTGGCCCGTGCCCGGGACGGAGCCAGCCCCGGGCCGCCATCTTTGACTTTGTGCTCCGGACGGAGGAAGCCTCCGCCCCCGTGCTCTGGGCCTTTCTCGTCATCTTCGGCAGCGTTCTGGCTGGGGCGCTGCTCGCCTTCGTCCCGACGCGGCGCGGGAATTGGCTCGGCCCCGTGCGCACCTTCGCGCTCACGGCGGCGCTCGGCGTGGTGCTCGTTCACCTCATGCCCGAGGCGTTCGAGGGGATCGGGCCCATGGCCGCCTTGGCCCTCGCCGCTGGCTTCTGGTTGCCTGGTTGGATCGGCAGGCTCGGCGCGCTCGCCTTCCGAGCGCGCGAGCCGGCGCGTCGTCAGCAAGATCTGGCGCTCGAAGCGAGTTACTTCGGGCTCTTGCTCCACCACGTAGGCGACGGCATCGGCTTGGGGGCTTACACCGGAGAGCTGTCGTCGGCCGCGGGCAGCGGCGGAGTCGTAACGGCGCTGGCCGCGCACGTGGTGCCGGTCGTGGCCATCGTGGTCCTCACGTTCGACGCCGTGCACGGGCGTGGCCACGCGCTCGGCCGCGCCCTGGGCTTGGCGGTGGCCAGCGTGCTCGGGGTGTTGCTCGCGCACTCGCTGCCCGGAGGAGTATTCGCCACCGCGGGTCCGTGGGTGGCGGCGCTGGTTGGGGGGACGTTGCTGCACGTGGTGTCGCACGACCTGTACAGCGATCCTCCCGAAGGCTCGGTCGGTCGCAGCCTGGATCTCCTGTCCGGGGCCCTGGGCTTTCTCATCAGCTGGCTCGGCGCGGAGATCCACAGTGAGCCGGGTTCGAGTGGTTTGGCCGACCAGTTCGGCGTGCGCTTCTTCGAGTTCTCGATCGAGCTCGCGCCCGTCGTCTTGGCTTGCTGGTTCGTGGTAGCGCGCCTCTCGATGCGGCGTGCGGGGTACCAGCGTTTCGATACGAGCGTGTTCTTCGACGTGCTCGGTCGCATCAGCCGCCGCACCGGTCCGTGGATTGTCGCCAGTGTGTTCTTGCTCGCCTGGGTCGACGTGCTCACGCTCGACGGGCATCCGCAGCGTCCGTTCGTGGTGCCCCACCGGCACGAGCCCTGGTTGCTGTGCGTGGCGGCGCTGGCGGGCCTGACGTTGCTGTCTTCGGTGTGGACGATTGGTCTGCGCGCCTGGCTCGGCCGTCTGATGTCGCCGCTCGGTGGACATGGTCACGCGCACGGTCACTCCGACGGTCATGCGCACGGCGACGACCATTCGCATGGCCACGCGCACGGCGACGGGCACGACCATCTGCAGCATCACGGCGACCCACACGGCCACGACTGAGAACCGCGCCGGAACGGAACTTTCCGTCGATGCTGGCCAAAGCATTCGGATGACGGGTTTCGCCGTGGGCGAGCAACCTGGGTCACATGGCTTTGCGTGACCATTTCGAGCAGGACAGCGAACCGACCCAGGAACACAGGAGCGACGGATCGGGCCGCATGCGGCGACGTCATGCGCCCTGGGCTGCTCTCGGGCTGATCGTTTGTCTGCAGGCTTGCTCGGGAGAGGTACCGGATGGAGCCGATGCAGGAGGAGCCGGGCCCGCACCCGGGGCAGGCGGGGGCCTGACCTCGGGTGTGGGTGGTCTCGGCTCGACCGGTGGCGCGACTGGTGGCTCGTCGAGCGGCGGCGGCTCATCGAGTGGCGGCGGCTCGTCTGGTGGCTCGACTGGTGGCGGGACTTCGAGCGGCGGCGGGACTTCCAGCGGTGGCAGTGGTGGGACCGAGGGCGGCGGCAGCGGGGGGACCGGTGGAGGCGGCTCGGTCCAACCGGGTGTGGTCGGGGCGCCCGTTGGCTTCGCGACCCTGAACGGCGGGACGAAAGGCGGCGCCGGAGGGACGGTCGTCACCGTCTCGAACTACGCCGACCTGAAGAAGTACGCAGAGAGCTCGACCACCTACGTCATCCTGGTCGACGGAACGATCAGCAATGGCTCGGGTGGTGGCCAGATCCGCGTGGCCTCGAACAAGTCGATCGTGGGCTTGGGCGACGACGCATTCCTGTCGGGCGTGGGCATCACCATCGCCAACAGCCACGACGTGATCCTGCAGAACCTGCGCGCCACGCTGGTGGGCACCAGCACCCCGTCGAGCGTCAACGGCGGCGACATCGTGACCATCAGTGGCACCAGCAAGAACGTGTGGATCGATCACTGCGAGTTCTTCTCCGAAGATCCCGCGCAGCAGACGAACATCGACAAGTACGATGGCCTGATCGACATCCGCGACCAGACGGGCTTCATCACCATCTCCTGGAGCTACCTGCACGATCACCACAAGGGCTGCCTGGTGGGCGCGGCGGACAGCGACGTCTACGCCGATCGCAAGATCACCTACCACCACAACTGGTTCCAGGACGTGCGGCTGCGCGTGCCCATGTACCGCGGCTCGGTGGGGCACTTCTTCAACAACTACGTGGTGGGAGCCAAGGACGCGAGCGAGATCCGCACGGGCTCGTGCGTGCGCGTCGAGCGCAACTACTACGAGCCGCTACACTACTCGATCTACACGCCCAGCGATTCGAAGGGTAAGACCGAGCGCATCTCCAACGTCGAGGTGGAGCGCACCGCGCGCGCCTACCCCGAGGCTTGCACGGCCAACCTGGGTTACGAATACGCTGCGGCGCTCACGTCGAGCACGAACGACGTGAAGTCCGTGGTCCCGGCTGGAGCGGGCGTGGGGAAGCTGTGAGAGGTTCGAGCGGGCGCCGGGCGAGGGCACCTCACGGATCGAGCGCGGCGGGGAAGCGCTCGGCGAAGTAGTCGAGCGCCGCGCGCACCCGCGCCGTCGAGCGCACGTCGCGGTGGGTGAGCAACCAGACGGGCGTCGAGCAATCGGCGGGTAAGGCCTCGAGCAGCTCGAGGTCCGGCTCGGCGCGCCCCTGATCCAAACCGAGGGGTGCTACCCCGAGCCCGGCGCGGACGCAGCCGAGCACCGCGTTGGCCGAGTTGGCCCGCAGCACCTTGGTGCGCGCACCGTAGTGCTCGTCGAGCCAGCGAAAGGCAGGTTTGTGCTCCACACCGCGCGGCCACTCGACGAAGGCATGGTGCGGCTCGGACAACGTACGCCCCCGCGCGGCCACGTAGCCGCGCGAAGCGAACAGCCCGACTGCGCTGGCTCCCACCTTGCGCCCCGTCAGCTGATCGCCCGGCGAATCGGCGACGCGGATGGCAATGTCGACCTCGTGGCGCTCCACCCGCAAGAAGCCATCGCTCACGTGGAACTCGGCGGTGATCTTGGGATGCGCCGCCAAAAAATCGCCGAGCAAGCGCGTGCTGGTCGCCGCCACCACTTCGGCGCAAGTGACACGCAAGAGGCCGCTCGGCTCCGTCTCCAGATTGCCCAGGCGGATGCGCAGCTCGAGCATCTCTTCCTCCAGCTGGGTGCCGAACTTCGCTGCCTCTTCGCCCGCGTGCGTCAGACGCAGCCCTGTCGGGTGACGTTCGAAGAGCCGTGTGCCCAGGCCGAACTCGAGCGCCGCGAGTCGCCGCGAGACGGTCGAGGCATTGAGGCCGAGCTGCGTGGCGGCGCCCCGCACACTCTGCTGTCGGATCACGGCCAGCAGGATGCGCAGATCGTCCCAGGCGAGTTGTGAGGTCGCGAAGGGGGGCGCTTGGCGTTGCGTAGATGCAACGGCTGGTGACTGTTTTGCCTCGTGCATGCGCGCCTCTGCAACAGGATAAGGAGCGCATGGCGACGAACCAAGAGAATTCAGGCGAAAAGACAATGAGCGGCCAGGTGGCGGTGGTGACCGGCGGAAGCACCGGGATCGGGCTGGCCACGGCTCGGGAGCTGGTCTCCCTGGGGGCCCGGGTGGTGGTCTTCGCTCGGGAGTCGGCGGCGCTGCGGGCCCTGGAGGGGCAGCCGGGGATCAGCGTGCTGGCTGGGGACGTGAGTCGCGACGCCGACGTGGTCCGCTTGTTCGCCGAGGTGCGCCGCGAGCACGGTCACCTCGACGCGCTGTTCGTCAACGCTGGCATCGCCGAGTTCGTCTCGCTGGAGGATGCGGACGAGGCTCACTACCAGCGCCTGTTCGACACCAACGTGCGCGGCGCCTTTCTGACTGCGAAGCACGCCGCGCCGCTCTTGGCCACGGGGGCGAGCGTCGTGTTCACCAGCAGCGTCGCCGCCGATCTGGGCGCGCCGCTGTGTAGCCTGTACGGCGCGACCAAGGCGGCCGTCACCGCTTTTGCTCGGAACGTGGCCACGGAGTGGTTGGAGCGCGGCGTGCGGGTGAACGTGGTGGCCCCCGGTCCGACCGAGACGCCCATCCAAGCCAAAGCGAGCGTTTCCGCCGAGGGCTTGGCGCGAATGGTGCCCTTCGTGATGAGCCGCATGCGGCTCGGTCGGATGGCTCGAGCCGAGGAGATCGCGCGCGTGGTGGCCTTCTTGCTCTCGCCGGCTTCGAGCTTCGTCAATGGCCAAAACCTGGCCGTCGATGGCGGCATGACGGGGCTCTGAGGGTTCGGCAGTCCCGGCTGCCGATGCTGGCTGGGCCGCTCGCTGGAAACGAGCGGCTCAGCCGCGCTTCTCTTCCAACTCGAACCAGCGCTCTTCCAGCTCGGTCGCCAGCTTGCGAGCGGCCATCAGCTGGCTCTGCAGGCCCTCGGCTTCCTGCCTGCGGCTGACGTAGAGCTCGGGATCGGCGAGTTCGGCCTCGAGGCGAGCCGCCTCGGCTTGAGCAGCTTCGACTCGTTCGAGCAGTCCCTCGTATTCACGCTGCTCGTTCCAGGACAGCTTCTTCTTGGCCGGGGCAGCAGTCGCAGCCCCGGCAGCGGCGGCTGCGGGGGGAGGGGGAGCGGAGGCGCGCTTCTGCTCGTCTTCGCGCTCGCGTCGTTCGGCCTCGAGCCAGTCACGGCGCTCGGCCCAGGCCGTGTAGCCGCCTTGGATCTCCTCGATGCGGCCGTCGTCCAGCGCGAGCACCGAGGTAGCGACCCGATCCAAGAAGTAGCGATCGTGGCTGACCAAGAGCGCAGCGCCCTCCAGTTCGAGCAGCAAATCTTCGAGCGCCGCCAGCGTCATCACGTCCAGATCGTTGGTGGGCTCGTCGAGCACCAGCACGTTGGCCGGACTCAAGAGCAGGCGCGCCAGCGCCACGCGCGCACGCTCACCACCCGAGAGCATGCCGACCTTCTGTCGCACCGCGTCGCCGCGAAAGCGGAAGCGCTCCAGGTACGAGTAGCTGGTGAAGGTCATCTGGCCCACGCTCACGCGGGGCTGCCCGCCGGTGACGGCGTCGTAGACGCTCTCCTCTGGATCGAGGCCGCCGCGCATCTGATCCAGATAGGCCACCCGCGTGTTCTTGCCCGTGACGATCTCGCCCGAACCCGGGGCGATCTCGCCGAGCAGCGTGCGCAGCAGCGTCGTCTTGCCGCTGCCGCTCTTGCCCAGAATGCCGATGCGTTGGCCACGGCCCAGGCGAAAATCCAGCTTCTCGATCAGCGTGCGCTCGCCGATACGCACCGAGAGCTCGCGGGCTTCGAGGACCGTACCACCCAAGCGCTCCTCACCCAGCTGCAGGGCGAGCGGCCCGGCCTTCTTGTTGGGGCCACTGGCGATGGCTGCTTCGGCGCGCGAGATGCGAGCCTTCTGCTTGCCGCCGCGAGCCTTGGGCTGGCGGCGCAGCCACTCCAGCTCCTTGCGCAGGAAGTTCTGGCGATTCTGCTCCGTGCGCTCGTCCATCGCCTCGCGTTCGGCGCGCGCGAGGAGGAAAGCCTCCCAGCCACCCTCGTAGGAATAGACGCGGCCGCCGGTCACCTCGAGCGTGCGCTGGGCCAGGGCGTTGAGCAGGAAGCGATCGTGGGTCACCAGCAGGAGCGCTCCCGGGAAGCGTTCGAGCAGGTACTCCTCCAGCCACTCGATCGAACGGGCATCCAGGTGGTTGGTGGGCTCGTCCAGAATGGCCAAATCGGGCTGCGCCAACAGCAGCCGGGCCAGGGCAACGCGGCGGCGCTCGCCGCCGCTCATGGTGGCTACGTCTTGGCCCGGGTTCTCGATACCCAGGGCAGCCAGGATGCGATCGGCCTCACTGGCGCGGGCGAAGCCTCCGAGCTTCTCCAAGGCCTCGGTCGCCTCGGCCTGTTCGCTGAGCAGCGCTTCCAGTCGATCGCCGGGCTCGGCCAGCTGGGCGCAGACCCGATCGTAGCGGTGGCGCGCCTCGAGCCACTCGCTCAGGCCGCTGAGGGCGACCTCGTGGGCGGTCTGACCGGGGTTC
>DATIDO010000468.1:0-3440 GCA_035456245.1 Polyangiaceae bacterium | reverse complement strand
GAACTGGTGCAGGCGACGCTGGCGCCGGCCGAGTGAGGGTCGCCGCAAACTAGTCGCCGCGCGCGCTCCGTCAGTCGCCGCGCGTTTCGGTCGCCGCGCGCTTCAATCGCCGCGGGATTGCCGGTCAGCCTTGCGCCGGCTGGCGTGCGCCTTGTCACCCAGTCGCCGCTCCTTGGAAGCTCGCGTGGGGCGCGTCGCCACGCGGCGGGTGGGGCGACGTAGACCGGCTCGCAGCCACTCGGCCATGCGCTCGCGGGCCAGCTCCAAGTTCTGCACTTGGGAGCGCGTGGTATCGCAGCACACCACGAGCCAACCGTCGCGACTCAGTCGGCCACCCAGCGCAGCCAAGAGCCGGCTGCGCTCCAGCTCGGTCAGCGCGCGACTGCTCGCCGGGTGAAAGCGCAGCTCCACCTTGGTCGCGACCTTGTTCACGTTCTGGCCGCCGGGGCCACCGGAGCGCACCGCCGTCCAGCGCAGCTCGTCGTCGGGCAGACACACGGTCGGGGTAATGCGCAGCTCGGTCATGACTGGATCCTCGAGATCGAGCTGCGCGGTGCCGTTCGGGAACGGTGTCGTTGAAGCGGTGTCCGTTGGTTGACCGTCCCCCGTCAGGGGAACATGGCCAGCCGCGGGATGCCCGCCGTCTCGGCAAAGCCGCGTGAAACGTTGAAGGCCTGCAGGGCCTGGGCGGAGGCGCCGCGGGCCAGGTTGTCGATGGCGCTCATGGTGAGGAGCAGACCGGTGCGCGGATCGAGCGCGTAGGCCAGCTGCGCGCGCGCGCTGCCGCGCACGTTGAGCGTGTCGGGTAGGACCTTGTCGTCCAGCACGGTCACCAGCCCGCCGGTGCCGTAGAGATCACGCGCAGCCTGGCGGCACTGCTCGACGGTCACGCCGGCCTTCGGGCGCGAGTAGGTCGTGGTGAGGATGCCGCGGATCATCGGCACGAGCTGCGGAGTGAAAAGCACGCGCAGCGGAGCACCACCGGCAGCGACCGACAGCTCTTGCTCCATCTCGGGCGTGTGGCGGTGGCCGCCGCCGACGTTGTAAGGGCGCAGACCTTCGGCGGTCTCGGGGAAGTGGAACTTGGGGCCCGGCTTGCGGCCGGCGCCGCTCACGCCGCTCTTGCCGTCGACGATGAGGGGCGTGTCCGTCTCGAGCAGCCCGGCGCGAAACAGCGGCGCGAGCGGCAGGATGGTGCTGGTGGGGTAGCAACCGGGTCCGGCGATCAGCCGCGCGCCTTCCAGCTCCTTGCGATACAGCTCGGGCAGGCCGTAGACGGCGCGCTCGAGCAGCTCGGGCCGCGGGTGCTCGCCGTACCACTGCTGGTAGGTCTCCAGCTCGCGCAGTCGGAAGTCGGCGGAAAGGTCGACGACCTGCACACCCTGGTCGAGCAGTGCGCCGCCGAGGCGCGCGCTGGCTGCGTGCGGCAGGGCCGTGAAGGCCACGTCGACGCGTCGGGCCACCTCGGCCGCCTGCGACTCGTCGAAGGCCTCGAGCGGAAGCTCGCCCAGACCGGCCGCGCCCTCCGTGAAGGGCAGCACCTGGCCCAAACGCTGGCCGGCATTCTCGCGGGCCGCGACGAACTCGAGCCGCAGCTCGGGGTGAGCGTCGATCAGACGAATCAGCTCGGCGCCCGTGTAACCAGCAGCACCGACGATACCTACGCGAAGTTGGGCCATGACGTATTTCCGGAAGAGAGGGGACGAATGCGACGACGGAAGACACAAAACGCGAAAGACGCGACGGGCACGAAGGGCCAGCCGCGTCTCTCGGGGAAAATTCCAATCAGCGCTTGCTGAACTGGAACTTCTTGCGAGCGCCCGGCTGGCCGGGCTTCTTGCGCTCTTTCTGGCGGCTGTCGCGCGTCAGGAAGCCCGCCTTCTTCAGCGTCTTGCGACGCTCGTTGTCCTCGGCGATCAGCGCGCGAGCGACGCCGTGACGAACGGCCTCGGCCTGGGCGCTGTGGCCGCCGCCGGCGACGTAGGCATGCACGTCGTACTTGTCGCCGAGCTCGAGGAGCTCGAGCGACTGCTTGGCGATCATGACCGAGGTCTCACGCTCGAAGTAGTCGCTGATGGGCTTGCGGTTGACGGAGACCTCACCGGTCCCGGCAGAAATCCAGACGCGGGCGACGGCGGTCTTGCGCTTGCCCGTGGCGTAAACTTGGTTCTCACTCATGGCTGACCTCAGACGCTCAAAACTTCCGGCTGCTGCGCCGTGTGGGGGTGTTCGGCTCCGGCGTAGACCTTGAGCTTGGTGATGAGCTGACGGCCGAGCACGTTCTTGGGCAGCATGCCCTTGACCGCGATGCGGATGGGGAGCTCGGGCTTCTCGGCGAGAGCCTTGTCCAGGCCCAGTGCCTTCATGTGGCCCGGGTTACCCGAGTGAGTGAAGTACTGCTTCTGCGACAGCTTGTTGCCGGTGGCCTTCACCTTGGCAGCGTTGATGACGATGACGAAGTCACCGCTGTCGATGTGGGGGGTGAACGTCGGCTTGTGCTTGCCGCGCAGGACCATGGCGATCTTGCTGGCGACGCGACCGAGCGGCTTGCCCTCGGCATCCACGACCCACCACTTGCGGGTCGCTTCGGCCTCGGCGGGCTTCTGCTGATAGGTTTTCATGTCTGGGATCCTTCGAAACGTGAGGGGTCCCCCTCCGACGACTCGGGCGGTTGTGCGGCGGGTTGCGTCGCTCGACTGCCTTCGAACTCGGGTCGGGCCCCATTCCCAGGAACGCAGCGAGTGGCACCGGCCACCGCCTGTCCGCTGAGCGGGTCTCCCCCGGCGCCCCGAGCTGGCAGAAACCAGGCTCGAAAACTCCAAGGGGGGCGCGTCCATTAGCTTCCGGTCGGAGGAGCGTCAAGTCGCGGGGCCCCCGCGGCAGGGCTTCCCGGGGGGAGGGGGTGCGGGGCCTACGCTTCCATACATGGCCCCAAGGCCCCGAAGGCCATAGCATTTGAACCACTTGGCCACGGGGCGGGCGCCAGGAGGCGATCCTGTTTCAGCCCGGCCAGGCGCTCCCTGACTCGATGTCTACGCTCCACGCACCGTTGAACCAGAAGCTGCTCGACCGGATGGTCGGCGACCGTGCCATCACCGCGGAGCAGCGCGAGGCGGCCCTGAATCACATTCAGGCTTTCGGTGATCGCGCCGAGGAGGCGCTGATCGATACGAACATCCTGAGCGAGGGGGCCCTGCTGAAGTACCTCGCCGCCATCTACAAGACGCGCTTCGTTTCGACGGACAAGCTCGCGAAGGCCGACATCGATCGAGTCACGCTGGAAAAGGTTCCGAAGAAGCTGGCGTCCACCCAAGGGGTCTTCCCGGTCCTGTTCGACCCGAAGACGGCCTCTCTCAGCGTGGTCACGGCCGATCCGATGAACGACGCGCTGCTCGACGAGATCAAGCTGGTCTCCGGCGTCCGCGAAGTGAGGGCCTTCG
>DATIDO010000467.1:0-4315 GCA_035456245.1 Polyangiaceae bacterium | reverse complement strand
CCTGCCAACGTGACGCCCTGGCAGCTGGCCGCGCAGGCCCGCGGCGCTCGCGTGGAGCTGTTGCCTGCGCCCGAGCCCACGCGGGCCGATGCCAGCGAGCGGGTTCTCGAAGATCTACGCGCTGCCCTGCGCGCAGGCGCGCGCTACTTGGCCGTGAGTGCCGTGCAGTTCCAGACCGGCTTCGCCATGCCCATCGCCGAGCTGGCGCGGCTCTGTCACGAGTTCGATGCGCTCTGCTTTGTGGACGCCATCCAGGCGCTCGGCGGGCAGCCGTGCGACGTCGAGAGCTGGGGCATCGATGGTCTGGCCGGCGGCGCTCACAAATGGATGCTGGGCCTGGAGGGAGCTGGCTTTCTCTACGTGCGGTCCGAGGTTCGGGCGCGTCTTCGGCCGCTCACTGCGGGCTGGCTCAGTCACGAAGAGGGAGAGTCGTTCCTGTTCGAGGGCGCGGGGCGACTCCGCTACGATCGACCGCTGAAGCCGACGGCGAGAGTCTTCGAAGGGAGCTCCATCAACGCCGTGGGTTGCGCGGCGCTCGAGGCGGGGTTCGACGTGTGCCGCACCGTCGGCGCCGCCAACATCGCCGCGCACGTGCAGGGGTATCATGATCGAATCGAGCCCGAGTGGCAGGCGCGAGGCTTCCGCTCGCTGCGCGCCGCCGACTCGGCGGGGCGCTCGAACATCCTGTCGTTCGCACTGCCCGAAGGGTTGGCCTTGCCCGAGCTGGCGCGGGAGCTGCGCGCTCGCCGGATCATGGTGAGCACGCCCGACGGCTACGTGCGTCTGGCGCCGCACTTCGCCAATCCTCACTCGGAAATCGACCACGTCGTCGACGCGCTCGACGAGTCGTTGGCGGCGCTGAAGCGCTGATTTTCGAGCGGAACCCGACAACGGGCCGTCAGCCGCCGGTTGGGGCCGGCTGAGCCAAGATGGCCGCATAGCCCTCGCGGAAGCTCGGATAGGCGAGGGAGAAGCCCGTGCCCAGCAGCTTCTCGTTCGAGAGCGCGCGACCCACTCGCCGGCGCTCGCGCGAGGGGCGGGCCGGGGCGGACTCGAGCCAAGCGGGCACGGGGCGGGCGAGCAGCCAGTCCTGCATCTCACCCCAAGTGCTCGGGAACGAGTCGGTGGCGTTGAAGAGCCCGGTCAGGTCTCGTCGCCGCAAGAAGAACTCGAGGCAAGCAGCCAGATCGTCACGATGGATCCGGTTGGTCACCTGCTCCCGCTCCTCGTCACCGAGGCGTTCGCGCGCCAAACGGGCCAGCAGGCTGGTGCGGCCTGGTCCGTAGATCCCACTCGCGCGCAGCACCACGGACTGGGGACGGAGCGCCAGGAGAGCTCTCTCTCCGGCAGCCAATTCACGGCTCGTCTCGTCGTCCGGCTCGGTCTCCGTGCTTTCGCTCACCGGATGCGCGGTGGCGCTGCCGTAAACGGCGCTACTCGAGACCAAGAGCACCCGCGCGTTGGGAAAGCGCTCGGCGACCCGCAGCAAGCCTCGCTGGTAGACGTCCTGGTAGGCGCTGGCGCTGCGCTCGCCGGGGGAGACCGCGTAGACCAACTGCTCGACCTCGGGCAGCGAGTTCAAGCCCTCGCCGCTGATCACGTCGCCGCGATACGCCTCGACTCCTGCAGGCAACGCGCGCTCGCTGCGGCGCAGGCCGAGCACCGTGGCGCCCGCGTCGAGCAAACGGCGCGCGAGCACCGTACCGACGTAGCCCGTGCCCACGAGCAAGACGCGACCGATCGCGCCCCTCGGTGTCTCGGACACAGCGCCGTGCGGTGTTTCGGACGCAGCGCCCGACACGTCACTCCTTGCGGCGCGCTCGCCGAGCTTCGCCCGGGACCGGGTGAGAGGCGATCGTGCTGAAAGACGCTCGGACCGCCGAGTCGATCTTCGTGTAGTAGCCGCGCAGCGCCTGGACGGCCTTTTCTTCGTCACCGGCTTCGAGCGCCACGATGAACTTCTTCAGGTGGTCGGGGAAATGCGGGTCGAGCACCCAAACGGTGGGGAAGCGATCGAGCAGCTCGCGGTACGAGTCCAAGAACGGGTTGGCGACCCAGCGCATGGCCACCGAGTGACCGGCATCGACCAGAGCCTCGAGCCAGCGCTGGAAACCCTTGGCCAGGACGTTCGGATCGCTGCCTTCCGTGGCCGAGACCAACAGATCGGTGATGTCGCGCAGCCGCTCGATATCGGTGCGGTCGGCCCGCTGGGAGGCCAAGCGCGCGGCGAACTCCAGCACGATCAGGCGGGCGGGCAGGATGTCCTGCACGATCAGCGCCAACTCGGCGTAGTCGTTGGAGGCCTCGAGCAGGGGAGCGAGCAGCTCCATCGTGCCGGTGCGGTGGAAGTCCGCGACGGTGACACCCTGACCGTGGCGTACGGTGACCAGGCGCGTCTGCTCCAGCCGCCGCACGGCTTCGCGCAGCGTGTTGCGATTGGTGCCGTAGCGCGCGGCCAGCTCGCGTTCACCGGGGAGTCGCTCGCCCGCGGCCAGCTCCCCCGAAAGGATCTGTCGGCGCAGGTCCAGGAAGACCGTCGAAGCAATGTTCAGGTTTTCGGTCTTCTTGGCGGTCACGCGGGTCGTCGGACGCTATCACCTGACGCACGAAAGGCCGAGAGCTGCGCTCCCGGCCTTTCATGAGCCATCTGGGCGTCCAGTTCGGAGGCCGAAATGGCCTGCGCGCGTGACGCCAGTAGTCGGGCGAACTCAGAACTGGATGTTCAGGCCGACCGAGGCGTACGGGATACCGACGCGGACGAGCACGCCCAACTTACCGAACTGGAAGCGACCGCCACCCTGGAACAGCGGGTAGATGTCGAAATCGCTGCCACCGTTGAAGGTCGCGAGCTCGCTGTTGAGGCCCACCTCGCCGAGGACGCTGATGATCTCGGTGAAGTAGAAGTTCCACTGGAAGGCCACGGGCACGTTCCAGCCAATCACCTCGTTGTTGCCACCGTAGAAGAAGGTGTTGAGGCCGAACGAGATGCCGATGTTGTTGTTGATCGAGTCGATCGGGCCGTTGTGCATGAACGGGATCGACGCGCGCACACCGGGACCGAAGCCGGCGTTGCCGCAGCCATTCCAGCAGTAGTACTTGACGGCGAGCTGAGGCTCGAGTTCCCACTTGTACTGGTTGTGGGCGCCGGGGCGCTTGATCACGCCTTCGGCTTGGGCGGTGTCGGGCATCGACACCAGGGCGACCAGGCCCAGAGCGAGGCCCAGGACGATGGCCTTCAGCGAACGGAACGCGCGCGGCATGGAGTTGTCGTAGTTGGTCATGAGTGCTTCCTCGTATGCCCTCCCCAGGGCTCGGGCACCCTATCGCAACGCCGCGGTCGTTCCTACATTTTGCGGCTCGAATGGGTCGTCGGAGCTCACCGAGGGGCCGTTTCGACCTCGGCGGAAAACAACCTCGAGCGCATCTCGACCATCAGGACGGGCAAGCGCTCGGCCACTCGCTGCGCGTGCTCCGCGCAAAAGGCCGACATCACGGCTAGCTCATGCTCGGTCGGAGCCAGCCGAGGTCGGTGGGCCAGCGCATGGCCGAAGCGAGTCGAGAAGCGAGCCACCTCGACGCTGTGTATGGAAGTACCCGCCGTGGCCAAGTGGTCCAACAGACTACTCAGCCCCTCCGGTGGGGGTACCCAGGGGCTCCAGAGCGAGGGGGGGGCCTCGGCACCGGTGCGCAGCGCGTCCACGTAGGCGCTCGCCACTCGCGGATCTCGGGCCAGCACTGCATCGATCGCGAACTCCGTTCCCAGGTGGGCGGCTGCACGCGCGGGGCCGCGCGACACGCCTAGCTGGCGGAGGCCATCGAGGGCGAGGTGGTTCAACTCGATGAAGGTGGGCAAGTCGTGGAACACGGCGTCGCAGCGCTCGTGAAAACGGACGCCGTCGGTCAGCCTCGGGTCGTCGAGGCGGGGCAGACGCACGCGCAGCATGTTCGCCAGGTCGGGGAGCATCGAGCCCAGGACGAAATAGGGGTCGCGGCTGGCCTCCTGGGCGATGGCTGCGTGCCCGAGGTAGTTCACGGCTCGTTCAAACGGCATCGCGCGGCCCTTGGCAAGGCGCAGCCGGCGGGCGCTGTTTCGGTCGCGCGACTCGTCGTATGTAGCGGACAGGCGATGGACGAAGAACGAACGGCGGGGGTGATCGAGAGCCGGGTCATCCGGGTCGAAGCGCTCAGCCCCAAGGTGCGACGTTTGTGGCTCGCGTTGGCGCGGCCCTTGTCATTCCGCGCGGGCCAGCACGTGGCGTTGCGGAGAGAGGCCCAGTCGGGGCCCGACTCGTACTATTCTTTTGCGGCCGCGCAG
>DATIDO010000466.1:0-4706 GCA_035456245.1 Polyangiaceae bacterium | reverse complement strand
CGTGGTGCAGCGCGACGGCACTCAAGTTGTGGAGGTGCCCGACTCGGGTGAGGCGACGATTGGCCGCGCGGAAGGCTCCACGCTGCACCTCGACGACAGCCGCGTGTCGCGCAGCCACGCACGCGTGGCCTGGGAGGGCGGTGAGCTGCTGGTGGAGGATTTGGGCAGCCGTAACCCCACGCTGCTGAACGGTCAGCCCCTGGCCAAGAAGAAGCAGTCGATCCGCGGCGGCGATTCCTTGCGCATCGCCGGCTACGAAATCCGCGTCGCGCTGTCGGCCTCGGCCCCTGCCAGTGACGACGGCACCACGCCCGCCGAGAGCGACGGTGACAGCGACGGTGTGGTCGTCGCCGACGAGAGCATGGCGCGCGTTTTCGGCTTTGCGCGCCGGGTGGCTCGCGCCTCGGCCACGGTACTGATTCTGGGCGAGACGGGCGTGGGTAAAGAGGTCGTCGCCGGGCGCATCCACGCTTGGAGCCAGCGCTGCGATCGCCGCTTCGTCCGCGTCAATTGCGCCGCGCTGCCCGAGTCGCTCGTGGAGAGCGAGCTGTTCGGACACGAGCGGGGCGCCTTCACGGGCGCCGAACGACGCAAGGTCGGCTTCGCCGAGGCCGCGCACGAAGGCACGCTGTTCCTCGACGAGATCGGCGAACTGCAGCTGCCCGTGCAAGCCAAGCTGCTCAGCATGCTCGAGAACCGCAGCGTGGTTCGGGTGGGCAACACGGTCGAGACACCCGTGGACGTTCGCGTGATCGCGGCCACGCACCGCAGCCTCACCCGCGAGATCGAAGCCGGCCGCTTCCGCGAAGATCTCTACTACCGCATCGGCGTCGTCGTCATTCGGGTCCCGCCGCTGCGCGAGCGCCCCTCGGAAATCAGCCTGCTCGCGCAGCTCTTCGCCAAGCGCTACGGCCAGGCCGCTGGCTTCGGCGACGCGACGATCGCGGCCGACGCCAGCGCCGCGCTGCTCAAGCACTCCTGGCCCGGCAACGTGCGCGAGCTGCGCAACGCCATCGAACACGCCCTGCTGCTCTCCGAGGACGGCATCGTGCGGCGCATCCACCTGCCCGAGACGGTCTTGCTGGCGCCCCCTGCCCCTTCGTCGCCGCTCGGCTCGGTGCCGCCCCAACTGGGCGCCGAGCGCTCGGCCTCCCAGTTCCCGCCCCCTCCCCCCAGCTCGCCACAGAGCGCCGGCCCTTCCGGAGTGCGCGCCGCCATGGCCGAGGTGGAGCGCTCGGCCATCGCCGAGGCACTCCGCGTCGCCAACAACAACCGCACCCAAGCGGCCCTGGCGCTCGGCATCTCGCTGCGCTCGCTGCTCTACAAGATCGACAAGTACGGCCTGAAGCAGGGCTGAGGCGGCGCCACCGTTCACTCGATCGGGCAATCCTGCGGCCAGGAATAGCTCACGTTCGACCAAGCGACAGGGAAGCACCCGCTGGTGAAGGCCCAGCGCTCGCCGGTGGGCTCCTCCACGAGGTGCAGCGAGCCGTCACACCCTCCGCTGACCGCATGGCACCCAGCAAACTCCGCTTCCAGTTCGCGACAGGCTTCTTCGCCTTCGCCGCGGATGAGATAGGCCATCATGGCGGCACAGCCGGCAGTTTCATGGCAACTATCGCGGTCTGCGGCATCCGCGCAGGCCCCTTGCGGAACTCCACAGAGATTCGACGAGCTGCCCTCGCACGCCGGCTCGGCAATCCCACCCGTGCCTGACGCGCTACCGCCCGAACTAGCGTCGTCACCATGCCCCGCGCCGCCGCCCGACGCGCCCGAGTCGTCAGCTGACTCGTCCGACTCCCCCAGCTGCCCGCACCCCACGACCGCCAACGAAAGGCCGAGCGCCAAGGCCTTCCCTACCCTGCCCCTCGTCCGCCCGGCCTGCGACATTCGCACCCAGGTTGAGCGTGGCGGTCCGACCGGTCAAGCCATTCGGCCCCCTTCCGCAGGCCGGGAGCCGGTCCCGCCAATTCGTGGTAAGGCGCCGCCCGGATTCGCCCGCAGATTCGCGAGCCGGGATCACCCCCATGCCTTCCTACTCCGTCGTCACCTTCGGTTGTCAGATGAACATGCACGACTCGTCGCGCATGGAGGAGGTGCTGGAGCGCGCCGGCTACGCGCCCAGTGACGACGTGGAGCAGGCCGACGTGGTCGTGCTGAACACCTGCAGCATCCGCGAGAAGGCCGAGCACAAGCTGCGCAGCGAGGTGGGCAGGCTCGGCGTACTGAAGCGCCGGCGCCCCGATTTGATCATCGGCGTGGCGGGCTGCGTCGCCCAGCAAGAGGGCGAGCGGCTGCTCAAGGATCTGCCCCAGATCGATCTGATCTTGGGCCCGGACAACATCCCCGAGCTGCCGCGCCTCCTGGCCGAGCTGGATCACGGTGGCCTGCCGCAGGTGCGCACCGTCTTCGACGTGGACGAGCCGAGCTTCTTGGCCGCCACGCCGACGCCCGGACGCGCGGGCTCCAGCGCGTTCGTGACCGTGATGAAGGGCTGCAACGAGCGCTGCTCGTACTGCATCGTGCCCACGACGCGCGGGCCCGAGCGCTACCGCGGCTCCGACGAGATCGTCGCGGAGATCCAGCGCTTCGTCGCGGCCGGTGTGCGCGAGATCACGCTGCTCGGCCAGACCGTCAACAGCTACCTGGACCCCAGCGGTCGCCTGCCCAAGCCGGCTGAAGGCCTGGAAAATCGCTGGAAGCACACGCGCGGCGCCTTGGCCAACCAGGACGAGACCGAGTTCCCCGAGCTCTTGCGCCGCATCGTGCGCGAGGTGCCGGAGCTCTGGCGGCTGCGCTACACGAGCCCCCACCCGCGCCACCTGACCAGCTCGCTGATTCGCGCGCACCAGGAGCTCCCCCAGCTGTGCCGTCATTTGCACCTGCCGGTGCAGTCGGGCAGCGACCCCGTGCTCAAGCGCATGATTCGTCGCTACTCGGCCGCCGAGTACCTGGAGCGCATCCAGGCTCTGAAGGAAGAAGTGCCCGGCTTGACCCTGTCGAGCGACGTGATCGTCGGCTTTCCCGGTGAGACGGACGAGGACTTCGAGCGCACCCTGGAGCTGGCTCGCGCGGCCGAGTTCGTGGCCGTTTTCGGCTTCACCTACTCGCAGCGGCCGTTCACCCCGGCCCTCAAGTTGGTCGACGACGTGAGTGAGGAAGAGAAGGGTCGCCGGCTGGCGCGCCTGTTCGCCGTGGTCGACGAGAGCAAGAACCGCCACCTGGCTTCGTTGGTCGGTCGCGAGGAGCTGGTGCTGATCGAAGGAACCAGCAAGCAAGGGAACGTGACCGGACGCAGCGAGCGCAACGAGATCGTGCACCTGCTCGGAGCGAGCAGCGAGAGCGCGCCGACCGGCGCGCTGGTGCGCGCCCGCATCCAGGAGGCCTTCAAGAACTCGCTCGCGGGCGAGCTGCTCGCGGTGGAGCGCGCCGCGCCGGAGATCTTGTCGGTGGCTCTGGCGGACCGAGCCGAGAGCACTCGGACCGGGGCCCCGAAGCAGACGGGCGGCCGTCGCGCGTTGCCGGTCCTGGGAGGTGCGTGATGGCTCTGGTGAAGGCTTTTCGTGGTGTGTCGCCTCGCCTGACGGGCGCCTGGGTAGCCGAGAACGCCACCTTGGTGGGTGACGTGGAGCTCGGCGAAGACGCGAACGTCTGGTACGGCTGCGTGCTGCGCGGAGACATGGGACGCATTCGCGTCGGCCAACGCTCCAACATCCAGGACATGTGCTGCATTCACATGACCAGCGACGTGTCGGACACGGTGATCGGCAACGAGGTGACCGTGGGCCACTCGGTCACCATCCACGGCGCCGTGGTGGAAGATGGCGCTTTGATCGGCATGGGTGCGCTCTTGCTCGACAACGCTCGCATCGGCGAAGAGGCCTTCGTCGGGGCCGGTTCGCTGGTGACCGCCAACGTGGTGATCCCGCCCCGCGCCCTGGTGCTGGGTCGACCCGGCAAGGTCGTGCGCATCCTTTCGGCCGAAGAGGCGGCCCAGGGCCGCAAGAGTGCCCTGAAATACGTGAAGTTCGCCCGAGAGCACTTCGGGCCGGCGTGAGGCCGAGCTTCGGCCTTCTGGGTCGCTCGTGGCGTTCGGCGGCCACGTTTGACCGGGAGATCCGGCCTCTCTAATGTTTCGCATAGATGCCCAAGACCTACGCGACGCTGGTCGAACTATTCGAGCTGTCCACGCGGGAGTTCGCCGCCAACGACTACCTGGGCTCGAAGAAGGACGGCCACTGGAGCTGGCTGTCCTACCGTGAAGTGCAGACCCTGGTGGACCAGGCTCGCGGTGGCCTGACGGCACTCGGCGTCGGTCCGGGGGATCGCGTGGCATTGGTCTCGGACAACCGGGTCGAGTGGGTGGTGATTGCCTTCGCCACGCTGACTCTGGGCGCCAGCATCGTGCCCATGTACGAGGAGCAGCTCGCCGAAGAGTGGGCCTTCATCCTGGCCGACTGTGGAGCCAAGGTGGTGGTCGCCTCGCGCGCGGCCATCTACGAGAAGCTGCTCGAGGAGCAGAAGGCGATCCCCACGCTGCAGCACGTGCTGGGTATGGAGCTTCCCGCCAGCGACGCGAGCTCGTACGCAGGGCTGCTGGCCCGAGGCAAGGCGGCCCCCGCACCCGCGCGCTCCGTCGAGCCGACGGACATCGCCGGCTACATCTACACCTCGGGCACGACCGGCAACCCCAAGGGCGTCAAGCT
>DATIDO010000465.1:0-5701 GCA_035456245.1 Polyangiaceae bacterium | reverse complement strand
CGTCACGTTGGCGGGGAACTCTCCCGCGTAGGTCACGATCACGTCGCCCTCACGCAGAGGCAGGGCCAAGGCGAGATCCGTCAGACCGCGTGTGGTGCCCGAGGTGAGGGCCACCTCGCCCTCCTGTGCGCCCAGCCATTGCTCGAGTCCCCGTCGCAAACGTCGACGTTGGAGCTCCCAAGGAAGAAAGGCCGCCGCCCCTCCGCGCATGGTGTCTTCCACACAGGCACGGACCGCCTCACGCACCGCCGCCGAGGCCGGCGAGATGGCCGCGTGGCCCAAGAAGGCTCGCCACTCCAACTCGGGAAACGACGCCCGCTCGCCCAGGCGGGGCTCCGGAACTCCGGGGCGGCTCAGGGGGGCGAGGGGGATTTCGGGGAGGGATGTGCTCGACACGAAGCGAACTAGAGCACCATTTCGACGACGGAGTGCTGGTCAACCGTCCAGAGCGAGCCAGTTGTTCACTGATTTTCTGTTCCCTTCCCGAGCCTCGGATGTTACGACCGCTTCCGTTGGTCAGCCCGGACCCCAATCAGAGCCCCCTCGCGGGGGTCGCTGTCGAGTTCGAGCGCCTCGCCCATCGCCTTCCGAGCGAAGCGGAGCGTTCTGTGTTCGACGCGGTCGCGCGTGGTGAATCGCTGTGGATCGAAGGCCTGCGCCCCGAAGCGCTGGTCTGCCTCGCGCTCGGGCTGAGCGAGGGCGCACAGCTGCGCATCCTGTTCGTCTCGCCCGACGCCGAGCTGCTCGCTCAGCGGCAGCACCGCTACTCCGCTCGCGCCGCGGTTCAGTTCGTGGGCGCGGCGCAGTCAATTGGAGCGGCGCAGTCGGTCGGCGCAGCTCGCTTGGGTACGCAACCCTCGACGCTCTTCTGTCACGCTGCCTCGCTGCAGTCGGCTGCCTTCCAAGCCCTCGCTGCCCAACCCATCGACGCCATCTTCGTCGAGCAGGCGCAGGCTGTCTCACCGCTCGCTCCCGAGCTCCGTCCGAGCCTGGCCAAGGCCGCAGAGCTCGCTCAGCGGCTCGGCGTCCCGCTCATCGCCGGTGCCCCTGGCTCGACCGACGCCACCGCCGCCGACGCCCGTGAGCGCCTGGGACTGAGCGACGCGTGCACACGGGCCGAGAGCCTGGGCACGCTGTCTCTGCAACTCTTGCCCGAGGACATGCGGCGCTCGCTGACCCACTGCGTGGCGCCGCTGCCGAGGCCTGCCTTGGTCCTCTGCTCGACACCGGCCGAGGCCGACGCGGTCTTCGCCGAGCTGACCGCCGCGCAGCTGCCTTGCCACCGCTACCACGGCGGCCTGTCGGCCAAGGAGCGCGCGGTCGAGCTGCTGCAGTTCTCGCTGCCGGGCCGCCGAGCCATTTTGATCGCCACCAGCAGCTTCGCTCCCAGCCACGGACTGTGCGGCGAGGCCGATGCGGGCGTGCAGGAGGACTTCGGTCGCGGTTACGGCCGCGCGGATCTACGTTCTCTCGTGCATGTCGGCCTGCCTGGTTCGCTGGAACAGCTGAGCCAGGAGTTGGGCCTGCTGGCGCGCGACGGATCGCCCGAAGAGCCCGGCTACGCGATCGCCTTGGTCAGCCCGAGTCAGCTCGAGGTCCTGAGCGAGATCCGCGCTCGGCGGCGCCCTTGCGCCGACACGCTCGGCGCAACGGTGCGAGCACTGAAAGGTGTAGCGCGCGGTGCTTGGCTGGAGGAGCGAACGCTGATCGCCAAGGTAGGTGGGAGCGAGCGCGCCACGCGGACGGCGCTGGCCTTCTTGCGTGACGGCGGCGCCATCGAGCGTGGCAGCGAGGGCGGGCAGGTTCAGTTCCGCGCCGTGTCACTCGACCGCCTGGAGCAGGTTGCTCGGCAGTTGACCGAATCTTTCGAGACGCTGCGGGCCGAGGACGAAATGCGCACCGAGCGGCTGCTGACCTTCGTCGCCGCCGAGGGCTGCCGTCTGCAGGCATTCGCCAGGACTCAGGGGCGCCCCGACACGGAAGCCTGCGGCCTGTGTGACGTCTGCTCCCCCGAGCACCGGGTAGAGGATGGCACCGTGCTGCGCCGCGAGCGCGAAGCCGAGCGACGCAACCGCCATGCCGCGGGGCGCGAGCGCGCCAGCGACGACGAGTTCGACTTCGACGACGACGAGCCGCTCGCCTCGGCAGGTTGATCGTCTCACGCGCCTGACCGACGGCGCGCGGCCAGCTGGCATGCCACCCGCCCGGCGCTGAAACGCGCACGGATCGGCGCCGATGCCGGCTGGCACGTTCCCTGCTGTGCGCTGGGCATGGACGCGCTCGGCACCCCGCCACGACCGGCTACGGCAGTCTCGCCGCTGCTCGCCTCTTGCAGCGTGCTCTCCGGGAGTCTCGTGGGCCTCGAGCTGCAGCCCGTGGTCATCGAGGTCGCCTCGCGACGCGGTCCCGGCTCTTTTCAGCTGGCAGGGTTGGCCGAGGCCGCCGTGCGCGAGGCGCGGGTCCGGGTGCAGAGCGCTCTGGCTCGTCTCGGTATCGCGCTCGAAGAGTACTCGCTGACCGTCAGTCTGGCTCCCGCCGACGTGCGCAAGAGCGGCTCGGGACACGACGTCGCGCTCGCCTTGGCCATCCTCGGAGCGATCGGTCAACTCGCGCAGCCCTTGCTGCCATCGGCCATGGTGCTCGGCGAGCTCTCGCTCGACGGCAGCGTTCGTCCCATCCGCGGCTTGTTGCCCTTGCTCGAAGGTGCGCGACGCTTGGGGCTGGCCCGCGCCTACGTTCCCGACGGCAACGCCGCCGAGGCGGGCTACGTCGGTGGGCTCGAGATTTTCCCCGTCTCCCACCTGGAGCAATTGGTCGCGCTGCTCCGCGGTCGCTCCGTCATCGCGCCCATCGGCCGCGCGCCGCGCCGAGCTCCCAGCCCGCCCGGCCTCGATCTGCTCGACGTGAGAGGCCAGCACGCCGCCAAGCGCGCGCTCGAAATCTGCGCCGCCGGAGGTCACCACTTGCTGCTGGTGGGGCCACCCGGTTCGGGCAAGAGCCTGCTCGCCCGGCGGCTCCCGGGGCTGTTGCCACCGTTGGACGACCAGAGGGCCCTGGAGACCACGGCCGTCCACAGTGTCGCTGGCTTGGTCGACCCGGCACGCGGGATCGTCGACACGCCGCCATTTCGCGCCCCGCATCACACGGTCAGCGACATGGGCCTGGTCGGTGGTGGCAGCATCCCGCGGCCCGGTGAGGTCAGCCTCGCCCACAACGGCGTTTTGTTCCTCGACGAGCTGCCGGAGTTTCGGCGCGCGACTCTGGAGACGCTGCGTCAGCCGCTCGAAGACGGCGAGATCCACATCGTGCGTGCTCGCGAGCGGGCGACGTTCCCGGCGCGCCCCCTCTTGGTGGGCGCCATGAACCCATGCCCGTGCGGGCACTACGGCGATCCGCGTCGCGCCTGCCGCTGCACGGTCGAGCAGCGGCTTCGTTACTTGGGACGGCTTTCCGGTCCCCTGCTCGATCGCATCGATCTGCAGGTGTTCGTGCCGCCGCTCGAGCTTTCCGACTGGACCCGAGCCCGCTCCGAAGGGACCTCGACCCAGAGCAGCTCCGAGCGGGTGGCCCGCGCTCGCGCCATTCAGTCCGAGCGCTGCGCCCAGGGCGAGGTGAAGGGCCGAGAAAACGCGGCGCTCGGCCTGGACGATTTGGAGCGCGTGGCGCGCCCCGACGAGACGGGACGACGGCTCTTGGGCGAGGCCATCGAAGGGCTGGGGTTGTCGGCTCGTGGCTACGTGCGGGTGTTGCGGGTGGCTCGCACGCTCGCCGATCTGGACGGGCTGGACGCGGTGCACTCGGCACACGTCGGCGAGGCGCTGCGCGGGCGCGTGCTCGACCCGTTGGCGCTGGTGCCCACGCCTTAGCGCCGAGCAGCCGGGACGCGGCTGCATTCAGTCGTAGTCGGGCCTCGAACATCGAGGGTCGATTCGGAGAGAGAAAGAGGAACCCAATGGCAAAGAGCAAGAGAGAGACGAGCTCCACCGACGCGACGCTGTCGCCGCGCATCGCCGAGCTTTCACGCAGCATCAATCAGAAGTTCGGTGAGGGGGCGTTGATGAGCTTGGGCTCCGGGCCCGAACGTGGGGTCGACGTGATCCCCACGGGCTCGCTCGCCCTCGATCGCGCGCTCGGCACCGGAGGCTATCCGCGCGGCCGCATCGTCGAGATCTTCGGGCCCGAGTCGAGCGGTAAGACCACGCTCACCCTGCACGCCATCGCCGAAGTACAGGCCGCCGGGGGGACGGCTGCCTTCATCGACGCCGAACATGCCTTCGATGCTCGCTACGCGCAGGCGCTCGGAGTCGATCTCGGCCGGCTGCTCGTCGCGCAGCCGGACTGCGGGGAGCAGGGGCTCGATATCGCCGGCACGCTGGTGGAGTCCGGCGCCATCGATCTGGTGGTCGTCGACTCGGTGGCGGCGCTGGTCCCGCGCGCCGAAATCGAGGGCGAGATGGGGGATCAGCACATGGGCCTCCATGCGCGGCTGATGGGCCGCGGCGTGCGCAAGCTGACCGCCGACGCCAGTCGAACCAAGACCTGCGTGATCTTCATCAACCAGCTCCGCCTGAAGATTGGAGTCGTCTTCGGCAACCCCGAGACGACCACCGGAGGCAACGCGCTGCGGTTCTTTTCGAGCGTACGACTCGACGTGCGCCGCATCGGCAAGGCGACGGCTGGCGAAACGACGGTCGGCAATCAGACGCGCGTGAAGGTGGTGAAGAACAAGCTGGCACCTCCCTTCGAGGAGGCCGAGTTCGACGTCCGTTGGGGCGTCGGCATCGACAAGCTGGGCGAGCTGCTCGACTTGGGGGTCGAGGCCCGCGTGGTGGAGCGGGCCGGGGCCCACTTGTCCTTCGCGGGGGTCACCCTCGGACAGGGGCGGGAGCGGGCCCGTCAGGCCCTGGAGGAGCGGCCGGAGCTGCGTCAGCAGCTGCTGATGGCGCTGCTCGCGACCGACACGGAGGCCGCTCCGGGGGGAGGGTTGGCGGCCTGATTGGGATGGGGCGGTCAGGCTGACTCCGGGCTCGAACTGGGCCGGGGTCGACGGACCGCCGGCTCGGGAAGGGCCGGCTCGGGGCTGAGCGGCCCGGCCAAAAACAGCGCAGCGGGCGCGCGGGGGGCAGCCGGTCCCTCGCCGACTCGCGTCGCGCGCCCGGCCCGGGCGCCCCGCGTGCGCGCCCGCCGAAAAGTTGGCGATTGGGCTGGGCGCGCTAGGGTCGGGGGCCGTGACCCTCCGCACCCGTCTCATCCAGCACAGCCGCCGGCTGGGGCTGGCCTGCCTCCTCGGCTGCCTGGCCACAGCGCCCTGCGCGCTCGCCTCCAACAAGTTCCTCGAGATCCCCCCGGAACAGGAAGCGACGTCGTCGCGGGCCTACCACTACGCCAACCTCACCAACGAGGAAACCCTGGCCGAGCTGGACCGTCGGCAGATCCCCTACGAGCGCATCGACCCGGTCCCGGGCGTGCGCCTGCCCATTCGCCTGACGGGCCGCCTACGCGGAGTCTGGATCCACTCGGTGCTTCCGCCCGAGCAGCGCAAGACGACTCCTTTCGAGATCCTCGATGGCCGCCTGGCCCTCGCCCTGGACGACTTCTGCGGCATCCTGGCCGCCCACGGCTTCGTCGAGGTGGTGCATTTCACCATGTACCGCCCCCCCCACGATGGCCCCGCCGACGAGACGAAGGAGCACCATCGTCA
>DATIDO010000464.1:0-6806 GCA_035456245.1 Polyangiaceae bacterium | reverse complement strand
ACCGAAGGCGAGCTCGATCCCGAAAAAGCCGGCGAGCAGGGGGGACTGACCGTCGAGCAACGCCCACGCCATCCACAGCGAAAAGCCGATGCGCGTCATGCCGTCGATGCGGCCGAGCCAAGCCTCGGGTCGCACGAGTCTCACGATGCTCCATGCCGTGACGACCGTGCCGAGCAAGCCGACGAAGAACAGGTGCATGCTCTCGAACGCGGGTAAGCCGGCCCCGGGGAGACCGAGCTGTCGATGAAGGGTCCCCAGCAAGCCGAGCACGAACGTCGCGCTCCACGGCGTCGCGAAAGGGGTGGTCATGGCGATGTCGTAGAGGGCGCTGGCCCGCACGAGGCGGCGCTGCCCGAGGGATGTCTGCATGGCGCGCAGTCTGCACCCTGCACCTTGGTGCAAGGTCAAGCCCTCGCTGAAAGGCAGACTCGCTCGAAGCGGGCCACGGCGAGTCTCGAACGTCAGACCGGGCGCACGGACGCGGGCGGAGGCGTCTGGTCGCTGCCGCGCAGGCGGGCCAGTGCTTCCATGCGCGTGCGCACGTCGTGGTACAGGCCGCGGTAGACGTCGCGGTAGAGCCGCTCGTAGCTCTCACGCTGCTCACTCGGCTCGAAAACCCTGCCATGGCGGCACATCTCGGCCGTGGCATCTTCGAAAGACGGGTAGATGCCATGAGCGACTGCCGCCAGGATGGCGGCGCCGAGGGACGTGGCGTCGAGGGTCTCGACGCGGTGAAGACGTCGGCCCAAGACGTCGGCCAAGATCTGGCACCACAGGGCGTTGCGGGAGCCACCACCACTCAGCACGAGCTCGCCCAGGACGCGGCCGGTGGCCGACTCGACCCCTTCCAGGTGGAGCCGCTCTTCGAAGGCGATGCCCTCGAGCAGGGCTCGATACAGATGCTCGGGTCGGTGCTCGTGGTGCAGGCCGAGGAACGAACCGCCGACCTGGTCGTTCCAATACGGGTTCATCACGCCGGCGAAGTACGGCACGGCGACCAAGCCGTCCGCACCCGGACGCAGACCGACCGCGCGGCTCTCCAGCTCCAGCATCGTTCCGGCGCGCGAGTTGGAGCGCATGATCTTTTCGATCAGCCAGTAGATGGTCTGCATGCCACCGCGCAGCGTCGTTTCGAGCGCGTATTTGCCGGGAATGGCCGCATGCAGCGTGCGGAACGCCTGGTCGATGCGGTAGGTCTCCGTCAGCACGTTGCAGGTGACGGCCGTCCCCAGGTCGACGAAGGCTCGCGACTTGTCGACGACGCCCGCTCCCAAGCCTGCGAGCTGCGCGTCGCCCGCCCCGGCGTAGACCACCACGTGCTCGGGCAGGCCCAACTCGGCCGCGGCGCTCGGCAGCAGAGGCCCAATCATGTAGCCCACCTCGACCAGTTCGGGCAGCTGGTGGGGTTCGATGCCCACCAGGGCCAAGAGTGACTCGGCCCAGCGCTTCTGGCGCATGTCCACCAGACCGGTTGGATCCGCCGAGGCGAGCGACGAGACGGCGCGTCCGGTCAGGCGCAGGCTCAGGAACGAGTGCACGTCGTGTACGCAGGCCACGTCCCGAAGCTCGGGGTGGGTGCGGTTCAGGTACATCAGCTTGTAGAGCGAGGGGGTCGTGCTGGCTGGCTTGCCGGAGAGCGCATGCAGGCGCACTGCGCCGATGCGGCGCTCGGCCTCACGCACGTCGGCGGCGCAGCGGCCGTCCATCCACAACAGCGCGGGGGCGAGCGGTGTGCCGCGCGCATCGGACAGCACGATGGTCTCGCGCTGGTGGGCGATGGTCAGCGTGGTCAGGGCCCCGTGACGTTCGGCCGGGATCTCTTCCAGGGCCCGCCGGCAGGCGAGAGCGAGCGCGCTCCACCAGCTCTCGGCGTCCTGCTCGTAGGCGAGCGGGGCAGGGGTCTGCACGGCGAGCGGCGCGCGCCCCGAAGCGATGACCCGCCCGAGCGTGTCGAAGATCATCGCGCGAAGTGACGTCGTGCTCACATCGACGGCCACGAGGAGAGGTGTGTCGTTCACGTCGCGCTCCGAGCATAGCAAGAGCGGGCGTCCCTACCCACCTTCGCGTGGTTTTTGGGGAGCCCATCTCCTCTCGAGATGTGCTCTAGTCGGCCCGTGAGCGGCCCCAACTACCTGACCCCGGAAGGCGCGAAGAAGCTGCAGGACGAGCTGCGGAAATTGACGGTGGAGGAGCGACCGCGGGTCGTGACCGAGGTAGCCGACGCAGCGGCCCAGGGCGATCGCTCGGAGAACGCCGAATACACCTACGGCAAGAAGCGGCTGCGCGAGATCGATCGGCGGATCCGCTTCTTGACCAAGCGGCTGGAAGACGCGGTGGTCGTCCAGCCTGGCGAGAATGCGGCCCAGGAGGTGCGCTTCGGGGCCACGGTCGAGGTGGTCGACGAGGACGGCGAGCACAAGCGCTACACGATGGTCGGGCCGGACGAATCCGATCCCGGTCGGGGCCTACTCAGCTTCCAGTCGCCCATGGGCCGGGCGCTGATGAAGAAGAAGGTCGGCGACTACGCGCTGGTGAAACGACCCGCTGGCGAGGTGGAGTTCGAGATCGTGGCGATCAGCTACGAGTGAGCGCGAAGCAGCCAAGCGAGCGCCTCGGCGCGCGCTGCTGCCATGCCCGTCGACCAGCCGAGGGTGAAGCGGGCGTTCAGATCGCTCGCCCACAGGTTGCCGCCGCGATCCTCGAGCACGTCGAGACCGAATGGTCCGAAGTAGCCGACGTGAGCCAGCGTCGCGGCGGCCTGCTCGCCGAGTAGGCGGAGCTCGGCAGAGCGAACGTCGCGGCCGTCCCGCTCGTCGAGGCTCTCCAGCGCATCGACGCGCAGCGGCTGCCCGAACTCGTCGAGCGCTTGAACGCAGGGTGAACCCAAGAGCGGTGACTCGCTCGGGCGAACCAGCCCGTGGATCGACAGCTCGCGCTGCAGCTCCAGCTCGGGCTCGAGCAGGAGTCCTCCGTGGCGCAGGGCGTCGCTCAAGAATCGCCGATCGAGCTCCAGATGGTGACGACTCAGCTTGCGCTGGCCGCGCGAGGCGAAGGAATAGGCGGGCTTCGCTCGCCAGAGTTCGCCGGCGAAGACCGGAGCGAGCGCCACCTCCAACGCCTCCTCGCTCGTCACGAAGCACCTGCCGGGCGGAGCGGGCAGGGAGCTTTCGGCCAAGAGCCGTCGCGACATGGCTCGTCGCAAGACGTCGGGCTCGGGCGCGGGAGGAAGCGAGTACCCGGCGCGGCGTGCCGCGCGCTGCGCGCTGGGGGTAGGGCACCAGAGCAGCGCTGGGCCGCGAAGTGTGTGGTCGTGAGCGTCGGTCGTGGTCAGTTCGGCGATGAAGCAGCCAGGCTCCCCTTGGAGAAGCGGAGCGAAGAGTGCGCGTTGCGCCAGCATGCTGCGCACGACCGAAGCGGGCGCCGTGTAGTTGGGCCCTCGCGGCGAACGCAGCTCGCTCTCGGCGTCGGGGTTGAGGAGCCAGGTGTGGCTCGTGACGCCCATGCTGCTCATGATGCAGGGCGTTCGGGCAGGGGCGGCGGCATCCAGTCCTCCAGCTCGTGGAGGAACGGATCGGGCATCTCCGCCTTGCGACGCAGATCCCAACGCAGCTTCTTGCCGCGCAAGAGCACGGGAGTGATGGGCGGCGGCAGGTGCGCGCACCAGGCCGAGAAATCGACGTCGCCGGTCCACTCGCGGAACCAACGGGTGGCGAAGCGAACGTGCGCGACCTCTTCGCGGCCCACGCGGTCCTGGATCTCGGCGCCGCGCTCGTCGCCGACCGTGCGGAACCAGCCGGCGAAGCGTTCGGTGTGTTCCAGGTTGGCGCCCTCGAGACCCATGCCCAAGAAGGCCACGAACTCGATGGGGCTGGGGCAGCTGGGCACGCGCTCCCAGAACCAGTCGCGAACCGGAAAGTCGCCGACCTGGTAACCGAGCAGGCCGAGGTGCTCGGCGTAGAGACCCATGTGGCGGATCTCGTCGCGCGCGATGCGCAGGAGCCCACGGCGGAACGCTTCGGGCGACTCGGGGAATCGGAGCACGGCCCAGCACATGAGCTCGGCCGCTTGCAGCTCGTGGTGCCAGAACTTGTGGATCAACTGCGCGCGCGCCTTGGGTGCGCGAATGGCGCCCAGCTTCACGCTGCGCGGCTTGTCGTAGGTGACCTCGAGCCCGGCGGGCCGACTGGGGCGCAGATCGCGCGCGGGCCCCAGCTCGCCCCAGACGTCGGGTTGGGGCGGAGGGGAGCACTTGTGGCTCAGCTCCGGCGTCAGCAGGTAGTCGAGCGCCCACTGCTCCAGCGTGGCGGGCGGGGGCGCGGCTTCCTCGGTCACGGCGCTCCTCTACGACCCGGGAGCGGCTGCTGCAACTCTCTTACTGTGCGGAGGCGAACTCGCTCGAGCCGCGCGCCAGGCGCACGGGGTATTCGACCGACTGGGCGACGCTGCAGCTCTGCTGCTCGAACGAGATGCCGCTGGCGACCTCGGCGATGCAGCGGGTGACCGAAGCGTTGCCGAGCGTGCTGGCGGTGATGTGGACGCGACCCTCGCCGGAAGGCGGGATGTGGACGCCGAGCGTCACCGTACCGCGCAGGTTCGGATCGAGCGCCAGGCCGTCGGCGTAGCAGTCCTGGAACGCCACGTTGCGGGCGGTGAGTACGCGCTGGACCTCGGCCACCTCCACGCAATCCTCGAAGCGCGCCGTCTCCTCCTCGGTCTCCACGGTCACGGCTGCGACCGGGCTCGCGGCGCGGGGCGCCGGCTGAGCAGATGAACAAGCGAGGGTGGTGAGGAAGAGGGCGCCGAGCAGCTTGCGCATGGTGTTGTCGCTACATGACACAACCGAAGCCTCGTGCGCGAGTCTTCGTCTTCGTTTGGTGAGCCGAGGTAGGTGCCGGATCGTTCTACCCAATCGCGAAAATTCGCGGTGGGAAGTGACGCGGAGGTGACCCTTGCAAGGCCGCATTGCGGAAGTGAAATGCGACCTCCTTGTCGGCTCGCGCATCCGAGCGATTTCGAAGGATGGGCAGGCGGCGGCGCTTCCGTCGCCTGCCGGCCGGCCCACTCAGCTTTCGGGCAGAAAAAAATCAGCGGCCAGTTCCGCGCCTGGGGTCACGGCGTATGTGTCGAAGTTCGATACTCCAGCCTGCCGCAAAACATCCTCGTCCAGTAGAAATTGGCCAGTTTGCTCGCGACTTCCGCGGCTGAGTATTTCGAAAGCGGCGTCTGCCACGATGCTCGGCTTGCGGGAGCGCGCGGCGAGCTCCGCTCCACCCAGCAGATTGCGGACCGCGGCCGTGTCGATGGCGGTGCGCGGCCACAGACAGTTGGCGGCGATGCCGAGCGGCGCGAGCTCGCGGGCCCAGCCGAGCGTGCACAGGCTCATCCCGAACTTGGCCAGCGAGTAGCCGAGGTGGGGAGCGAAGTACTCGGGCCGCATGTCGATGGGCGGGGCCAGAGTCAGAATGTGAGGGTTCGAGGAGCGGGCCAGGTGAGGGATGCACTTCTGTCCGCACACGTAGGTCCCGCGCACGTTGACGGCGTGCATGAGGTCGAACCGTTTCATCGGCGTGTCCACGGTGCCGGCCAAGAAGATGGCGCTGGCGTTGTTGACGAGTACGTCGAGCCCACCGAACTCGGCGACGGCGCGCGCCACGGCGCTTTCGACCTGAGCTTCGTCGCGGATGTCGCAGGCAAGCGGCAAGGCGCGCCCGCCCAGACGCTCGATCTCGTGGCAGGCCTCGTCGAGCGTGCCCGGGAGCTCGGGCCTGGGCTCGACGGTCTTGCCGACGACGGCGATGGAGGCGCCCTCGCGGGCGGCCCGGCAGGCGATGGCCAGGCCGATTCCTCGGGTGGCGCCGCTGATGAAGAGGCTCTTTCCGCGCAGGGTATGTCGCTCGCTCATGCAGCGAGTCTGGCCAGCCGGCGCGGCGGGATCCAGTCCGCGAGTGTGAGGGCTCGACGCCAGGGCTGGTCCCCGCGCCGGATCCAGTCCCCGCGCGAGCTGAGCTATAGTCTCCGGCGGGTGACAGGCGGCAGCGGAAGTAGGGCAGCGAGCAGGGCGGCCAACGGTGGAGGCGGCGGTGGGACTGGCGGCCCGGGCCCCGGCGCGCCGAACGAGATCCCGGTCGACGAGGGGGACGTCCGCGACGTCGGCTTGCTGGTGCGGTCGCATCACCCCCTCTTGTTCGTCGTCGAGCAAGAAGCCGGCCGGGTGTTGTCTCTGCTCGAGCGAGTCGGCGCCGCGCTCGACATGCCGGTGTTCACCTGGAAGGCCCACCGCGGTCTGGTGCGTCACGGCGGGGACGGCCACGCCGTCTACAAGACGGAGCCCATCGCCCAGTGCTTGGCCCATGTGGCCAGCGCCAACGCCGAGGTCATCACCTACCTCTACGACTTCGAAGGTCAGCTGGACTCGCCCGAGATCCAGGCTCGCCTGCACGAGCTCCACGACCAGCTGAGCAAGCACCGTGGAGCGCTGGTGATCAGCGGGTCCATCGAGGATTTGCCGCCTCGGCTCAGCCGTTTCTTCACGCCGGTGAAGCTGTCGCGCGTGAGCATCGAGGCCTATTACGGCTACGTGGCTCGCGTGGTCGACGAGCTGCGCCAGCGGATCCCGGTGCGCGTGCAGCTGACCTCCGCCGAGCTGACCGAGCTGCTCGAACACTTGCGCGGACTGTCCTTCGACGAAGTGCGCAAGGTGATCACCCAGGCCCTGGTCGACAACGGTCGCCTCGATCGGGACGACATCGAGGGCGTGCTGGAGGCGAAGAAGCGCGCGGTGGAGCGGGCGGGTGTGCTCGAATACC
>DATIDO010000463.1:0-3230 GCA_035456245.1 Polyangiaceae bacterium | reverse complement strand
GACGAGGTGCGCGAGATCTTGCGGCGCACCTGCCCCGAGGTGCTGCGAGATCGCCTGCTGGCCTTCGTACCGGCGCGCGGCCCCTGGCCCGGTTGATGGACACGTCGGGCGGACGCCGGACTTCGATAATCGTATGATTTGCGGTTATTTGTGGGCGCACCGACACCGCTCCACACCCGGCGCGAGCATTTGTCTTTGGCACGCACCGACGAAATGGGGTCCAATGGGCGTATGGCGTGGCGCAAATCTCGTGGATCACTCCGCGGCTGGACGCAGCTGGCCGGTGGAGTCTGCTTGGGAGCGGCGGTGACGCTGTCGACCGTCTTCGTCACGACGACCGCAGGGGCCGCCCCCACGTCGACCAAGGCCAAGCACGGCAAGGCCGCCAAGCCTGGTAAAGCTCAGACACCCGGCGGTCCGGTCGTGTCCTTCGTCGGCCTGCAAGTACACGCCGACAAGAGCGCGCAGCTCTGGGTGGAGATGAACCAGAAGGGCGACGTGAGCGTGTCGCGGCAGGGCGCCACGCTGGTCTTCCTCGTTCGCGACGCCAGCATCCAGACCAAGAACAACGAGAACCCGCTGCGGGCCGAGCATTTCGGCGCCAATGTGCTTTCGGCCAAGCTGGACCGAACGAAGGACGGCGTGACCTTCACGGTGCGCCTGCGCACGCCGACCGAAGCCGTCTACCGGGTGGTCGAACAGCCTTCGGGAGCGGTGCTGCAGGTGGACGTCCCCAAACCGCTCGAGAGCAAGACCTCGGGTTGAGCGCGACGTGGTCGGTGGTCGTGTCGACGATGCGCTGGCTTGGGAGCGCCTAGCCACGAATCTGCGAGTCGAGCGGGAACTGCTCGAGGTGCTCGACGCGCTGGCGCCGCTGCACGTCGCGGTGTTCAAGGGTGGACTACTGACGCGTCGTCTCTACGGCGATTTGGCCGCGCGCGCTTCGGCCGACAACGATCTGGCGGTGCGCCGTGGTGACGCGGCCGCAGCGTTGGAGAGGCTGCTCCAGCGTGGCTACCGGGCGCTGCCGGGGCTCGACCCGCGCCGCGCGTTGACCAGGACGGGGCAGGTCGCGCTATTTCCGGAGGGAGACGTGGCCGCCGTCTCGCTCGATTTACACGTCGAGCCCTTCTCCAGGAATTTCTTCGCCGTCGACGAGCAGACCATCTGGTCTCGGCTCGAAGAGGTCGAGCTGCACGGACGCCGGGTGTGGACTTTCGACGCGTCGCTCACGCTCTGCCACATGGTCGCCCATTTCGTGCAGCACCTGCTGGAGGCCGAGCAGCTGCGCCACATCGGGCGCGCCTGGGCCGCCTGGGGCCACACGCTGGACCCCGCTGCGCTACGAGGACTGGCCGCGCGAACCTGCAGCGTCGAGGGGCTCGAGTACGCGCTGGGACTGGCCGAGCAGCTGGGCCACACGGAGGGGCGAGCCGTCACCGTGACCACGGCGCGGGCTCGCTGGGCCCTTCGCCGCTTTCCTGCCGGGTCGCTGCTCCGCCTGCGCAGCTCCGTGCGCGGCTTGCTGGCCGTTTTGGTGGTTGGTCCAGGCCGATTGCCTCGCGCGCTCCGTCGTGGTTTTTTGCCTGAAGGGGACGAGCTCGAGGCACTGTATGGCGCAGGTCGCGGGGTGGGGGCGCTGTGGAAACACTGGCGCCACCGCTTGCTGGATTGACGGTTTCGCGACCGGGGTTGGCGGATATACTCGGGGGTCGTCTCCTTGTCCCTCCCCACTGCTTGCAGGATTCGCATGAAACTACGTCTCACCGCTCTCGTCCTGGCGTCCTTGGCCTTCCCCCTCTCGCTGATGACGGCCTGCGGCGACTCCGAGCCGGTCGAAGACGAAGGCGTGGGCGGTGCGGGTGGGGAGCCGGGCTGCCCCGACTACCTGACCGAATGCAGCGCCAGCTGCGTGAACACGGACATCGATCCGGCGCATTGCGGCGAGTGCGGCACCGAGTGCGGTGACGGTACCGCCTGTGTGGACGGCGCGTGCGTCCCCAGTAGCTGCCGCGACGGGCAGGTGGCCTGCGGCGACGAGTGCGTGACCTTGGCGCGTGACCCTGCCCACTGTGGCGATTGCGACACCGCGTGCGAGTCGGGTGAGGCCTGCAACCAGGGCGTGTGTGTCACCGATTGTGGTGAGGGGCTCTTGGCTTGCGAGGGCAGCTGCGTGAACCCGCAGTCCGATCCCGTCTACTGCGGAGCAACGGCTTGCGGTGACGCGGCTGGCCCCGAAGAGGTCGGGACTCCTTGCTCGCCGACACAGGCGTGTGTGGCGGGTGTTTGCCAAGAACTCGAGCCTCAGTGGTCCACGGCGGGCCGTATCGACACGTCCGACTACGGCGTCGATACCGGCGAGAACGGCATCGCCGCCGACGGCCAGGGCAATGCCTGGGCCGTCTGGCGCCAAGGCACGGACACGCCCACCCCCGCTCCCGACGGGACCCAGCGCGTTTTCGCCCGCTACTACGACGCCGCTAGCCGCACCTGGCTCGAGCCCGTGGTGCGGCTCGACGAGGAAACGGCACGACCGCGCAACCTGCGCATCGCCATGAACGCCGCGGGTGACGTCGCAGTGGTTTGGGCCTCCGCCGACCAGCTGGTGAAGCTTGCGTACAAAGCCGTAGGCGAGGCCGCTTGGCAGCCGCCCGTGACCGTGTCGACCTCGACGCCTCTGCTCGGCATCCCCGACGTGACGGTGGCCGGTGACGGAACCGCCTGGATCGCGTGGGCTCAGGTAACGGGCCCGACCGACACGCCGGCTGACACTCGTGTCGTCTTCACGCGCTCCTACGACGGCACGGCGCTCGGCTCGCTCCAGCAGATGCCGTCGCTCGGTCTGGGCCACTCGTACAACGCCGACATCGAGGCCAATCAGGCCGGAGATTTGGCGCTGATCTGGGAGGAAGACGTATCGGCGACCACGGGCGACGTGGTCGGAGTCGGCTTCGTTGGTGCGCCTCGCATCACGCGTCGCCCGGCCTCCACCGGAATCTGGGACGCACCGTTCGACGGGCGCGTGAATCAGGTCGCTTCGCGGGTGGCGTATCGTGCCGACATCGCCATTGCCGGCGGCGGACTGATCTTGGCGACATGGACGGAGTACGACACCGGGCTGCAGCTGTATCGTGCTCAGACCAAGGTGTTCGACGGCACGGCGTGGGAGATCACGACGGCCGTGGATGGCAGCTCGCAAAGCGAGGACTACCCCACGGTGTCGCTGAACG
>DATIDO010000462.1:0-7113 GCA_035456245.1 Polyangiaceae bacterium | reverse complement strand
GCTGATCCCCGTGGGCGACTTGGCCGGTGTGGCGGAGGCGCTGGGGGCTCCCGACGCGGCCGTGGCCGTGGCCGAGGCGTTGGCCGCGCCGGCACTCGAAGGTCTGGATCGGCCCGATGTCGTGGGTCAGGCTACCCTGCGCAGTTCGAACGGCCAGCTCCAGGCACGAAAGTTCAAGGGAACGAGCGACTCGCTCCGTCCGAACCTGAACCCTGCACCGAGTTGGGAGAACGTGCCCTTCGACAGTCAGCTGCGGCTCGAAGTGACGGTCAGCGACGACGACCTGCTCGGTACCGAGCCCATCGGCACGTTCATCGTGAACGCCGAGGCGCTGCGTGAGGCGGCGCGCAAGAACGAAGTCTACCAGCTGCGCCTGGCGGAGCAGACTTCCAACACGCTGCTGTTCGTTGGGTTGATCGTGAACAGTCTGGAGTGACGGCCCCGCCGTTGCTCGCGCCGATGCCCCGACCTATAGGGGCACATGCGACGCTTCCATATCGCGATCGGAGTTGCCGACGTGTCCTCGTCGATCGGGGATTACACGGCTCGCCTGGCCTCACCCCCTACCGTCGTCGTTCCGGGTGAGTACGCGCTCTGGCGCACCGACACGCTGAACCTGTCGATCCGGCGCGTAGAAGGAGCTCCGGGGATGCTCCGCCACTTGGGCTGGGAGGATCCCTCGGCCCCCCGGTTTTCGTCCGATACCGACGTGAACGGCATCGTGTGGGAACACTTCGCCGCCGAGCAGCAGGACGCCGAGATCGAGGAGGCGTGGCCTTCTTCACGGTCGTCCCGAAGCGGCGGCTGAGTCGCTCGGCAGTCGACCGGGCTCAGCCGTCCACCCGCTCAGCCGTCCACTAGCCGCAGCGCCCGCTCGGCCACCCGGACCTCGGCGCGCACGCCCCATTCGAAGCGCAGGTGATCGGCCTCCATGCCGTCACCGAAGATGACCCCTTGCTCCATCCGTGAGGTCACCAGCAGCGCCTCGTCGGCGGCAAAGGTGCCCTGGGTGAGCTCGGTCGAGGTCGCCACCGACGGGAAGGCCTCGCGGACGAAGAAGGCCAGGCTCCGTTGGGTGGGTTTCGGAAGCTCGACTGGCTTGCGACGTTCGAGCTGGATCGAACGTGCCCAGCCGGTTGCGCCGGTTCCGGTGGTCACGATCACACCCGAGGAGCTGTGCAGGGCGGTCTCGTCGCCGCGGCGGATCTCGTAGCGCGCCGACTGGTGAGTGCGCTGACCGAGGAAGAGCTCGTTGAGTGCGCAGAGCTCTTGCCCGTCGTCGAGCGTGACCCGGACCATCGTCCGCTCTTGGACCGCCACGTCTCCGTGGGCGGCGGCGGTGAGGAGGCGACAGGCTCGCTCGGGAGTGTGGCGGACCAGCACGCCGTCGAAGAGGCGCGGCGTCGGGTTCACGCCGATCACCGGCTGGCCGCTCAGGTACTTGGCGACGTTGGCGACGAGCCCGTCTTGGCCCACGACGACGATGGTGTCTTCCGGTTCGAAGAGGAAGCGATCGAGCTCGTCCCGTGGCACCCAGTTCCGCCGAAAGTCGAGGGGGATGGCTGCCTGTACTTGCGCGACCGCGCCGCGGACCTCGTGATGGACGGCCTCGGCGGCGGCCAAGTTCTGCCCGCGCTGGCGCAGGAAGAACTCGGCCTGGTTGCGGGTGGCATGGCGCGCCAGCAGCTCTTCGAAAGCCGTAGGACGCGTTACCACTACCACCCTCGGAACCAGCGTCACCGGACCTCTCCCTCCAGCTTGGCCACACCCAGGCGGGCTGCTTTCTCGAGCAGCGCACCCAACATGTCGGGCGTGATGGTGAGGTTGTCGATCTTGAGTTGGCCCGCCAGCTCCTGAGCCGCCAGCGCCAACACCGCCTGGGGCGGTAGATCGCGGTAGGCATCGAGCCGCCGCTGTTCACCGAGTGCCTTGGCCTCTCCGATGGCTCGCAGCGTATCGGCCTCGGCCAGGCCTTCGAGGCGCGTACGCTCCGCGGCAGCCGCACCCAGCAAGCGGTCGGCTTCCGCCTGCGCGGCGGCCTCCTGCCGCTGCCTGTCGGCGGCGGCCGCCCCTTCGAGTCGCATGCGCTCGGCCGCAAGCGTGGCGGCGTTGCGTTGCTCTTCGATGTGAGCGCCGTCGAGTAGCCTGAGCCGACCCGCTTCGGCGGTCGCTTCCAGCTGGACGCGTTCCGCCGTGGCCGCGGCTTCGACCCTCTGGTCCTCCGTACGTGCCACGACCCCCAAGCGGCGCGCCTCGGCCTCTCGCTCGACGCGTTGCCGGGCGTTCTGCCCCTGTTGGGCAATCAACGCCTCCTCGCGTCGTGCCAGCTCGACCTGCGTCTGCAGCTCGTTCTCGGCGATGGCTCGCTCCTTTTCGACGGCCAAGGCTCGGCGCTTGAAGGTCGCCTCGTCGGCGCGCTGCTGCAGGCTCTCGCGAGTCGGCGTCTGCAACGCCCGCTCCAGCTCGGGAGTTGGCTTGAGTTCGTCGATGCGCACGTTCTCGACGGCCAGGCCGAGGGCCACCAAACCCTCATTTTCGCCCAGCGCGAGCTGGAGTGCCTCGGCCAACTCACCGAAGCCGTTCACCATGAGCTCGGCTACGTCGTTCTTTGCGATGACCTGCAGGCCCGCCTGCTGGGCAACACCGGTGAGCAGGATGGCTATCTGCTCGAGCGGCTGCTTGCGGTGGGTTCCAGCCTCCAGGTCGATGGCGAAGTCGACGCGATCGGCCAATCGCTTGGCGTCGACGACTCGGTAGGTGATGACACCCTGGACCACGATCTCCTGGTAGTCGCGGGTGCGACCCTTGAAGAGGTAGTTCAGGTCGCGGTCGTCGATGGGGACCTCGGCCACGGCCGCTGCCATGGGGAAGAACCAGAACGCCAAGCCGCGGCCCGCGCGGAAGAGCTCGCCGCGTCGGTAGTAGAGGACGTGGCTGGTGGCCTCGGCCCGCAAGTGACGCATCCAGAACACCTTTCGAATCTCGGCCATGGGCTCCTCCTCGTTGGCGGTGACCCGTTCACCGCTCTGATGGTGTCAAAGATACACGAAGCAAGGTGTCGAGCAAACACGAAGTAGAGAAGGGGGAGAGGTGGCGACAAAATGCGCAGCAATGACCAATGGTTGAGCGTTGGCGATTTCTTCCTCGGTCCCTCGTCGGTCGGGCCTGACCGTCGGTCTGTCCGCGAGGAGATCGACGCCCTAAGCTGCCGGGGCATCATGAGTCAGGACTACACCCAGCAGCATCGCGGCAGCGACGAGGCCTACGAACGCTACCTGAACGGCATGGACAAGAGCATGCGTCAGAAGGTGGCTCTGACGGCGGCCCATCTGCTCGGTGTCGGGACCGTAGCCGACATGGGCATGGGCTCGGGCGGCGGGACCGTGGCTTTGGCCTCGCTCTATCCGCGCATGAAGGTCGTGGGTGTCGACGTGAACCCGGAAATGGTGGAGCGAGCTCGAAGCAAGCACGTCTTACCGAACCTGGAGTTCGTGCCCGGGGACATCGCGACACTCGTCTTCGCTCGAGGCTCGCTGGAGGCGGTGTTCGACTCGTCGGTGCTGCACCACGTGACGTCGTTCAGCGGATACGATCACGAAGCAGCGGCGCGCGCATTGGCGGCTCAGGTCGAGCAGTTGGCCATGGGGGGGAGCCTGATCGTTCGAGATTTCGTTGCCCCAGCGGCTGGTGAGGTACTGCTGGATCTGCCGCTGCTGGACGGTGACGAGAGTGACGAGCCGAGCCGCTGTTCGACGGGGCGGCTGTTCGAGCGCTTCGCGCGCGAGTTTCGACCGCTCGGGTCCGAGCCCGGATTTCCCATGCAGCCTGTCCCCTCCGAGGGGGCTACGGGGCTACGGGAGGGTTTCCGCCGCTATCGGGTCGAACACCGGTTCGCTGCCGAATTCTTGTTGCGCAAGGACTATCGGGACGACTGGGCGAGCGAGGTGCTCGAAGAGTACACCTATTTCACGCAGCAGCGCTTCGAGGCCGAGTACGCCAAGCTGGGGCTGCGCCTGTTGGCGTCTTTCCCCATTCACAACCCCTGGATCGTTCGACATCGCTTCGTGGATCGGGCGGAGCTGCGCTCGACCGACGGTACGCAGCTCGAGTTCCCTGCGACCAACCTGTTGATCGTGGGTGAGAAGGTTTCGGCCGAGGACGGTGTGCGCTTCGAGGCCGGACCGGAGCTGCCACCCGGCGGCTTTCTGCGGGAGCACTCGTTCGTCCATCGGCTGAGCGGAGAGGCGCGCGACTTGGTGCGCCGGCCCGGCACCTCGCTCGATGTGATCCCCTGGTTCGAGCAGGGCGGCTCGCTGTTCGTGCTCGCACGAAAAGGTCACCCGCGCCCCATTTTGCAGACGAGCGACGCGGCTCCCGCCGTGGATGGCGGGAGCCCGGTGGGCTACGTCAGCGAGCCGATCATGGCGGTGCAGTCGGATCGACCCGTGGCGCTGACGGTCGAAGACGCCTTGGAAAAGGCGGCTGCCATTCGGGCCGAGGACATCCGTTCGCTGGTCGAAGTGGGGCGGTACTATCCATCGCCGGGTGGCCTGATCGAGGAGGTGCGAGCCGTCCACGTGGAGGTGACTCCGACCTTCCACCAGGGCAACGTCGCCAACTCGACGGGCTTCAGCACGGGTGGGAGCGTGCGCGCCATCGACGCGCGCCAGCTACTCCGAGCGGCGCAGGTGGGGGCGCTGCCCGACGCGCGGCTCGAGCTGAATGTGTACGAGCTGCTCTTGGCACGCTCCCAGGACGCGGGTCCCTGGATTGGCGACGAAGTCACGGTGGAGGAGGACGGCGGCCCCGCCGGGACTCGGCTGAGCGAGCTGCGCCTGGCACCACGTCGCTCGTTCGTTCCTGCGCCGGAGGGAAGCAATTCGGGCTTCCTGCGTCTGTGTTGTCGGCAATTCACGGAGCGGCGTGCCGACGGCCAGGCTGGCTCGAGCCAGCCGCGAGAGTACGTCTTGCCGCAGCGGCTCAGCACGAACACGGTCGCGGTGGCGTTGCTTCGGCGTTCTCGGGGGGAACTGCTCATCGCGCTGGACGAGGACGACTTGCCTGCAGTCCAGTGCTTCGAGGGCAGCAGTGGGCTGTGGGTGACGCCGGCCTGGCGTTTGCCCAAGGACGTCACGACCCGATCGTTGGCTCGGAGGTGGATCGGCGAGCAGCTAATGGCGAGCTATGGCGTGCAGGTACGCGAATCGTGGGAGCTGGGCGGTCGCTATCACCCGTCGGCTGGAGTCACGCCGGAGATCGTCTTTCCCCTGGCCGCGGCGGTCACGGTGACGGAGCCGGCTCGTCGTCCTCTGGTTTGGGTCTCTTTGGCCGAGTTGGTCCGTAACGTCGGCGAGTTCCGGGATGGGCACCTGCGGATCCTGGCGCTCCGCGCCGCTCATGCGCTGGGCGTGCTGAGCGCCGGCGCGAGCTCATCGCCACGCTGAGCAGCGCCGCGCTGAGCCGCGCTGAGCCGTGCGGCGCCGAGCAGTACCGGCCAACTACGGGGGAGCGGAAACCCGCTCACGGCCCGAGCAGGCGCTCGGCCAAGGCGTGGATGGCTGCGCGGTCGTGGAGCTTGGCGAGCCAGTCCTCGGGCAGCCCCTCTTCGCCGTAGAACGCGCCGGCGAGCTGCCCGTAGATCGCTGCGGTCGTGTCGGCGTCTTCTCCCAGGTTGGCCGCCAGTAGGCAGCCGCTGCGGAAGTCGTTCGAGCGGTCGAAGGCCCAGAGGGCTGCTTCCAGGCTGGCGACGACGTAGCCCGAGCCGCGGATTTCGGGCGGTTCCTTCAGCTTGAACGAGCCCCGAGCGATGCCGTCGATCTCGCTGCAGAGTGGCGCGGTCGACCAGTCGAAGCCCGAAGGCGCATGCAGCTCGCTCAGCAGCTCGGCCTTGCTGGCGCCCGCAATGGCCGAGACCATCAGACCTGCATAGTACCGGCAAGCGTCGACCGCCGTGCGCGCGCCGTGGGTGGTGCGTGAACTCTCGCCAGCGTAGTGGATGGCCTGGGCGGGATCCCGCCACCAGTGGATCGGCACGGGTGCGAGGCGCATCAGGCTGCCGTTGCCGGCAGTATTGGGATCGGTCGAACCGGCGAAGGGATCTCCGTTCGACGCGAACCGGCCTAGCGCGGCAGCCACGGTATTGCCGATGTCGAAACAGACGCCGGTGCTGGAGAGGTAGCCCTCGTGACGCCAGCGCGTGTAGCGCTGCATCTGGTCCGTTGCGTCGAAGCCAGCTCGCTCGATCAGGCTGGTACCGAGGCAGAGGGCCATGGATGTGTCGTCGGTCCAGTAGCCGGGTGGCAGGCGGAAGGGGCCCCCGCCGACCATGTCGGTCAGAGGGCTGAAGGTGCCGGGCTTGCGGAATTCCAGGGTCGTTCCGAGGGCATCGCCGACGGCCAAACCCAGTAGTGCGCCGACGCCACGAGAGCGGGAAGAGATGGATACCGAGGACATGGTTCCAATCTGACACGTCGGCCAGAGGGTGTCAAACGGACACGAAGGATGGTGTCAGGGGTACACGGCGTGGCACAGTCGCCGGCAGGAAGCGCCCTGGAGGAGCCCGGCCCGCTCCATGTCCTCCGCACCATTCGCCAATGCCCTACACCTACAAGTACCCGCGCGCTGCCCTGACGGTCGACTGCGTCGTCTTCGCCGTGGACGACGATGGCCTCAAGGTCTTGCTCATCGAGCGCGCTGCCGAGCCGTTCGTCGGGCATTGGGCCCTACCGGGAGGCTTCGTCCGTGTGGACGAAACCACGGACGAAGCCGCGCGACGCGAGCTGCAAGAGGAGACGGGGCTGCGTGATGTATTCTTGGAGCAGCTCTATACGTTCAGCAGCGTGGCCCGTGATCCGCGGGAACGCGTCGTCTCGGTGGGGCACTATGCGCTGGTGAAGCCGTCTGCGGTCGAGGCGGGCTCGGACGCCAGCAAGGCCCAGTGGTTCGACGTCGGCGAGCTGCCGGAGCTGGCCTTCGACCATGACGAGATCGTCGCCGTCGCGTTGGAGCGTCTGCGCGGCAAAGTGCGCTACCAGCCGCTCGGCTTCGAACTCTTGCCGAACAAGTTCACGCTGGGTCAGCTGCAGCGGCTCTACGAAAGCATCCTGGGCCGCG
>DATIDO010000461.1:0-2642 GCA_035456245.1 Polyangiaceae bacterium | reverse complement strand
AGCCGCATGGGCTCCATCGCCGACAATGGTTCCGGCGGCCACTACGGCTACCGCATGAGCAAGGCCGCGCTGAACGCTGCCGGTATGTCGCTCACCCGTGACCTCGCTCAGCTCGGAGTGGCCGTGGCCATCCTGCACCCTGGCATGGTGTCGACCGAGATGATCGGCGGCCGCGGCCAGGTGAGCCCCGCCGAGGCCGCACGCGGCCTGCTCGCTCGCATCGACGGCCTGACGATGGAGAACAGCGGGACCTTCTGGCACGCCAACGGCGAAGTGCTGCCTTGGTAATGCATTCGGACTGTTGAAACTCGACAGCCAGAATGCGGCTGTAAGCGCCCTTGTTGCTCACCGGCGACCATTACCAACTGACCATTCGCCCCAATGCCGTCCCGTCGGCCCTCCCCCTACATGGGACGACCTACCAGGAGCGGCGACGAATAATTCCCAAGGCTTGGCTCCACCGACCCAAGCATGACGTCTCGACTTTGGGTGCGGTCCTCTTGGCTACTGGGTCTTTCGTTCGCTCCCTTCGTGGCTTGCGGAGGAGGCGGGGGCAACCTGGGTGCCGATTGCGATCCCAGCGCGGCGAGTGCCTGCGGTGAAGAGCTCATTTGCAGCCCGGCGGCCGACGAGGGGCACGTCTGTACGCTCGCGCCGGGCGCCGATTGCGACGAGGGCGCCAAGGACACGAACGGTGGCTGCGCCGCCGATGCGCGTTGCGCTGTTCCAGCTGGCTCGGAGGAAGGCGCCCACGCCATCTGCCTGGTCAGCCTGGGGGGCACCTGTGATCCCGAGGATCCGTACTGCGACGACGAGCTGACCTGCGCCGAGACCACGAGCGGCGAACACCGCTGTTACGGCAAAGTGGTGATGCGAGGCGACGTCACCGATACCTCCAATGCGGCCGCCATCGAGGACGCGCGGGTGCTGGCCTTGGACGAAGAAGGCTACGCAGTCACCGACGTCGCCGTCACCGATATCGAGGGCGCCTACGAGCTGGAAGTTCCCGTCGTGCGCGACGACGAGGGCCACCCCATCGACACTACCTTCACCCTGCAAGGCTCGGCCCAGAACTACGAGCCCTTCCCGCGCGGCGCGAGGGTCGCCCTGCCCATCTCCACGGCCGACGCCGAGGCTACCGGCAACCTGTGGGTGATTGAGCAGGCGCTGACCAGCATCGGCCTGGTCCCGCTGCCCGAGAAGGAGCGCTTCGTGGCGACCGGCAGCTTGGTCGGGCTCGACGGCGACTCCAACGTCGGCGGCGCCCTGGTCGTCGCCAGTGGACCGAACGGCACCTTCAGCGGCATCACGGACAAGGGCGGAGCGTTCACCCTCTTCAACCTGCTCGACGGCACCTACACGGTTCGTGTCTACGCCGACGGCATGCAGGTGGAGAGCCTGGAGCTCACCGTCGAGGGTGCCAACCTGGATGCGCTCACGTTGAACGAGGTCGACGAGCCGACGACCACCGTGACCGGCTCGGTCCAGATCGTGGAAGGTGGCGGTGAGACCAGCGTGATCCTGGTGGTCGAGGACACCTTCGACGAAGACGCCATCCGCGGCGAAGTCCCGCGCGGCCTGCGCGCACCGCGCAGCGGTCGCCCGTCCATCACGGGTGAGTTCACCATCGAGGGCGTACCAGCCGGACGCTACGTGGTCCTGGCTGCCTACGAGAACGATGCTCTGGTGCGCGATCCCGACGCCAACATCTCGGGCACCGACATCGTGCACATCGAGATCCCGGCCGGGACCGAGACCTTCGACATGCCCGATTCGTTCAAGGTCACTCAGGCCTTGGCGACGCTCGCACCCGGCGTCGACGGCCCGGAGGCAGTCAGCGACAAGCCGATGCTGCAGTGGGCCGACGACTCGTCGGAAGATTGGTACGACGTTCGAGTGTTCGACTCCTTCGGCGAGGAGGTCTGGAATTCGTTGAACCTCCCCTCGGTCAGCGGCGGCGGAGTCGCCGAGGTGCAGTACGGCGGCCCGCTCGAGCCTGGCATGTACTACCAGTTCCGCGTGAGCTCGTGGCGCGATCAGGGTAACGGCGACGCCTCGGCGATCGCCACCACCGAGGACCTGCGCGGGGTGTTCTTCCTACCTGCCCCCTGAGGTGTACCGACGCGGCCTCCGGACGAGCTCCGTGAGGCCGCGCTCGGTTGGGGTGTTACGGCGGCCCGAGTCAGTGCGTGAACGTGCAGCTGTTACCCGCGCCGCAGTCGGAAGAGGTGACCGCCGCCACGACCTGCGAAGCCGGCATCGCCGTGTAGGCGTACGGGATGGTGAACACCGAGCCGAAGCTGGTGTTCATGTTGTCGGCCGTGCCTGCGTTGCCGACTCCCTTCCAGCCGCGGGGGCTGCCCATGTCGGTCCAGATCGAGCGATCCTCGTCGTAGAAACAGTTCTCGGCGATGAGCGCCATGTCCTTGCCGACGCCGTGGATCTGGCCGCCACCGGTGTTGTGGTAGTTGTTCAGCATGTGCACGTTGCCGAAGCGCCCGCGCGGCTGGCGCGTGTCGACGCGCTCACCCCAGTGGCTGTTCATGTAGGTGATGCGCAGCTTGCCCACGCTGTTCGGCTCGTCGTCGCTGCCGGCGATCAGGTTCGAGAAGCGGTGCTCCTTGGCGTAGGTGTAGTGGAAG
>DATIDO010000460.1:0-7391 GCA_035456245.1 Polyangiaceae bacterium | reverse complement strand
CAGTCCGCGCTCTCACTGGGGCCAGCTCTCGCGGTCCACCTCTCCCAGGTTGGTTTCGAGCTCCGGTTACTCGACTACTTCGAGGTAGTCGGTACCGCCCAGGTGGGGTCCCGTTTCCGGATCGTGGATGGTCTCGCAGCTCGAAGTGAGCGCCCAGAAAATCACACCACCCTGCTCGAACTGCCGGAGGCTCTCGCAAGGGCCGCAGCCGGAACCCGAGATGGCGGGTCCGAGGGCCGTGACGAGCTGGCCTCGCGATAGCGACACGACTGGAGTCCCGTCGACTTCGTCGCAGCCCGAATGCGGCTCTTCGTACCCCTTCACGTCGGCCAAGACCCGATAGCGCTGTCGAGGCCCAGGCGTTTCGACCAACTCGATGATGCGGCCCTCGGCGTCGGCTTCGAGCTGCACGTCGAGCAGTTGGTCGCGATGACAGAGCCAGGCTTCGCGAGCCCACGCATCGGGACAGCTCTCGCCCCAGTCCGCGAGTACTCGAGCACGCACGCTGGTCTCGCCACTGGCTCCAGCGGCGGTCACCTGGATCGGCCGCCTCAGCTCGTACCGAGAGTTCGGGTGCAGCGCGAAGAATCGATCGACGTTCGCGATGATCTGTTCGACGGGCACGTCGCGCAGCGAGTGAAAGCGGCGCACTCGCGGAGCGAATCGTTCTCGCACGATGGCCGCACGCGCCTCCGGGCTCTTCGAATAGCCCCAGTACAGGGACAAGAGTCGTCGCTCCCAGTCGAGCACCGGAGCGGAGGAGGTCGCAGGGCTCGCGGGTTGGGTCGAGTCGGCGGAGTGGGCCGGTGCTGTCGTCGCCGGTGGCGGTGCGCTCGCCGCGTTCGCGCTCGATGAGCTCGAAGCGCTGGCCGGCTTCGGCCCCGTGACCTCGCCGCAACCCAGACAGGGACCTCCCAGACCCAGGAATCCCAGCCAGGCCATGAGCAGCCTGGGTCGCCTGGCTCGATGTGCGCGAGGTGGCAGGTCGGGGTTCGTCATGGCGCGTCGCGAAATGGCTCACTCGGAGCCCAATTGTCTGAGCTGCGTCGGGGGTGGCGACAGTCACGGATACACGCGATGGATCTCGGGCGCCAGCGCGTCAGGTAGCGAACGCCGCCCAGTTCGTGGCACATCGCGGAGGTGAGCCCCCGACGAGTCACCCGGTCGATGGTCCCCCGCGCCCTTCGAGGTACGTCGATGGTCGTCGCGATCTGCGGAGCGCTCTTGCTTCCGTGCTGTGGCGGAACCAGCGGCGGAGCGCACAGTGGCTCGAATGAATGCCGTGAGCTGCCGACGGGCAGTCTTCCGCCGGCAGCTGCGCTCGTTGCTGCACCCGAACCGGGCGGCTCGCTCCAGCTCGAGGTGAGCGTCGACACGAACGACCTCGTACGCGTGCTTCAGGCCGAGATCCCGCGCGTCCTCGTCAAGCGCAAGGATCACCCCATCGGCGCACCGGGTAACGCCACCTTCGAGGTCACGCGCGGAACGCCGCGAGTGAAGGCCCAAGACGGCAAATCGGTCGTGGTTTTGCCGCTCGCCATGGACATCTCGGTGTGCAAGCCGTTCGGCCCAGTCTGCGTGGGCTACGGCAGCTGTCAGCCGCGTTACGACGTCACCCTCACGGCGTCGCCGCAGCTCGACGGGGAGCTTCACCTCTCGCCACCTCGCCTCGACGCGCAGCTGCGCCAAGGTTGCACCATCGGTATCGACGTGACCGACCACGTCACGCGGGCTCTGACGACCGAACTGAACAAGGTCAAGCCGTTGCTCCGTCGCTTCACCGAGCAAGCGTCGGACGAGCTGGCTGGGCTGGTGGACCGAGCTGCGTCGCCGGTGGGTCCGCATGGGGGCCCGTGCGCCTCGGTGACTCCGGAGCTGGTCACGCTGACGGGGTTCACCACACGCGGCAGTGAGCTCGTGTTCGGCGCGTCGCTGCGCGTTGGACTGAAGGCGCCGGTTGCCTGTGACGCGCCAGACGCGGCGCCGCACCGGCCGGACGTGAAATGGACAGCAGGAAAGACGGCAGAGCAGCCGAACCCCAGCCTTCGCTGGGTCGAGTCGCTCTCGCGCGCGGAGCTGGAGACGCGTCTGCGCGCCCGCTTGGGCGCGGGTGAGGCCGGCGCGGGCGAGGCCGAAGCTGGCGCCCCTGCGGAAAGGACGTCCGTCGAGCTGGCCGGGCTGCAGATCGCAGACGGTGAGCTGCTGCTCGAGCTGCGCGCGACCGGCGAAAGCTGTGGCCCCGTACTGGCACGGGCGACGCTCGGCGCCTCGGACAGCGGCATCGCCGTCCAAGACGTCACGGTACCCGGGCTCACCGCCGACGACCCGTTCGTGCGGCTGCTCCGTTCGAAGCTCGCCGCGTGGGTGGTCTTCGAGCCCTTGCTTCCGCAGCAGGCCGTCCGACTGTTGGGCGATGGCGCCGTGAACGATGCCGTGAACAGTGCGGTGAACAGCGCGGAGATGCGCGCCTGCGGGCTCGGTGTGAAGGTGGCCGCGCCGCCTGCGCCCCAGACGAAGCTGCTCGGCACGACGGAGGGGCTCACCGTGGTGACGGAGCTCCAGGGTCGTCTCGGCGTGACCGTGAAGCTCGGCACGCCGGGCCCTGGCTGCGAACTCAGAGGTCAGTCGGGTTGAGCGCCTTCCGAGCGGCCCCGAGTCGACTTGCTTGGCGCTCGCCGCGCGAGCTATCAGCACGAGGATGACCGTCCGCGTTCGCGCAGCAGGGATCCTGGTCGAGGACGGCCGCATCCTGCTCGTCCGCGAGGGCACCATGCCGAGCGGGGAGCCCTATTTCATCCCGCCTGGCGGGGGCCTGGAGCCCAGCGACCACTCGCTTCACGAGTGCGTGATCCGAGAGGTCTGGGAAGAGACCGGTCTGCATGTCGATGTAGGCGAGCCCATCTACATCAAGGAGTTCTTCGAGCCCGTAACGGCCACGCATCACGTCGAAGTCTTCTTCCTCGTCACGCAACGCGCGGCGAGCGCGGCGGATACGGCTGACGCGGCGAACGCGGTGGATACGGCTGATGCGGCCAGCGCAGCCCATACGCCGAGTGCGAAGGGCCAAGCGAGCGCTCGTGCTCCCGACCGACCCTTCGCTTGGTACCGGCCCGAAGAGCTGGCTGGACTCGTGGTCTTTCCCCCGGACTTGGCCGGTAGCTTCTGGCAGGAGCGGGCCGACGGGACCCTGCGCTGTCGCTACTTGGGGCGGCCGCGTAGCTGAGTGCCACCGTTCGACCTGTCGAGTTATCGTCCGCCCGGCAAGCCATGCTGCTCCTGGCCCTCAGTTGTCTCCAAGGCCGCACCCAGTCCGAGGCCTTCGCCGAGTTGGCTCGCTTGCCCGTGGACGGGATTCAGCTCACTCCGGGCAACCTGCCATCGCTCGACTTCCGCGCGCTGGCCCAGAGCTACCGTGGGCAGCTTCGCTACCATCACTCGTTCAGCTGGCAGCACTACCGAGCCGAGGTCTACGACGCAGCGGGGCGAACACCGAAGTTGCCACGCGACTGGTCGATACATCCTCCCCCAACCAAACATCCCGTCGCGTTTGCTACCTGGCTCGACGGCGCGCTGGCGGTCGACGCCCTCTGCGAGGTCATGTACCCGGGGTTCCTGTTGGGGCAGGACGCGCAGCTGCTCGACGCGATGGCCAGCGGACTGCGCCTGGCCGTCGACATCTCCCACCTGCACATCCAGCGCGCGCGCGGCGACTTGCAAGACGGGACGTTCACGAAGCTGCTCGCCTACGAGCGCATCGAGGAAGTGCACGTGTCCCACAACCTGGGCCGCGCCGACAGTCACTTGCCGCTGCAAGCGACGACCCCGTGGCTCGATTGGGCGCGCGAGCGCATGCGCGGCGGCGTACCTCTGGTGTTCGAGAGCCGCATGCACGAGCGGCAGTCTCTGTGGGAATCCCAGCTCGAGTTGTTGCAATGAGTGAAGAAAATCCACCCTCGTCCGAGCTCCGCCGTCGCTTCGAGCAGGAGTACGCGTTGCCGCTGGCGCGAGCGATCTTCGAGCTCGAACCGCGCTGCCAGAGCGTCTTGATCACCGTGGGTCAGTACTGGTGCGACGAAGCCACCGACGCCGTCCACTCGGAGACGATCGCGTGCGCCGAACGCGAACCGCGCTGGCCCGAGTCAGCGCAGGCTAGGCCGGGTGCACTCGGCGATGCCGACGCGCTCGCAGAAGCTCTCGCGTCCGATACGAACGAAGGAGGGGAACCCGGTAGCCTCTCCGAGATCCAATACAGCCTGATGCACGAAGCCACCGAACGAGCGTTCGGAGAGCCCTACTTCTCCGTGCTCGACGAGAACTCCGACATGATCGTGGCCTTCGCCTCGTACTGTCAGGAGGTCAGCGATCAGGAGCAACCGAGCTGGCGTTCCCACACCCCGTATGGGCTGATCCGTCGTCCCATCGGCGAAGAATCGCCGAGCTTCGAGGTGATTGGCCGAATGCACCGCCCGCAGTGGGAAGACCGCTGGGACGTGCTCGAAAACGACGGCCTCATTTCCGAAATGGCCTGGCAGGACGAGGGGGCCGGCACCGAGAAGGCAACTGCGGCCGCATCGACGCTGTCAGCTGCGTCGAGCGCGGCGACTTCGAGCGCGCCGACCTCGAGCTCGTCCGGCCCAGCCCGGCGGATCCTCCTGTTCGCGGCGCTCATCCTGCTCATCGTGCTGGTGCGCAGCATCCTCTGAGAGTGGCCTTCGCATGACGGCCGTCTCGGGGGTGTCCGGGATGGATCGCTGAAGCGCTCAAAAGTCGCGAGGAGCGTGGGTGCGCAAGAAGTCGACGAACGCACGGACGCGGTGAGGAGCCCGCTGTCCGTCCTGAAACAGCGCAAAGACCTGGCGTGGCGTGCCCTCGTGACGGGGTAGCACACGCACCAGACGCCTGGCTCGGACATCCTCGCTGACCAAATACGCGGGGAGCTGCGCGATGCCGGCTCCCGCCAGGGCGGCTCGGTGGAGCGCGACGATACCGTTCGACACCAAAGGACCGCGTACGGCCACCGGGCGCTGCCCGGCCACTCGCCATTTGCCTCGGTCGAGTGCGTGCGCCAACTCCAGGCAGGCGTGGTCGGACAGGTCGCGGGGCACGCTCGGAGTGCCGCGCTGCGAGAGGTAGCTGGGACTGGCGACGAAGTGCCAGCGCATGGTGCCGAGCTTCTGGGCCGTGTGCCCGCTGGACGGCAGGCGGGGGGCGATGCGAATCGCCACGTCGAACGGCTCGGTCGTCAAGTCGACCCAGCGATCGGAGAGATTCAGATCGACGTGCACCTCGGGAGCATGTCTCGAGAACTGCGCCACCCAGGTGGCAACCATCTCTTGCCCGAACGACAGCGGCGCGGAGATGCGGAGCGACCCCGACAGCGTCGTGTGGCGGTGCAGCAGTTCGGCCTTGGCGTCGTCGAAGCCGCTGACCAACCGCAGCGCGTGGGCATGAAAGCGACGTCCGTCGTCGGTCAGTCGCAGTTGGCGAGTGCTGCGGTGGAGTAGTGTCACCCGCAGCTCGTCCTCGAGACGTTTCAGTTGCTTGCTGATCGCCGAGGGGGTGCGCAGCAGCTTCTTGGCAGCACTCGCGATGGTGCCTGCCTCGACCACGGTGACGAACGTTCGCATCTCCTCTTGCACGCGCACTCTCCGATTCGGTCCAAAAGCGACCGAACGTATGTACCAACATTCGCTTTTGGAACGAAGGCATCGGGCTCAGGCTCGAGACATGAGTCACATTCAGCTCGCCCACCTGCTGCTCCGCGCCATTCTCGGTCTGAACCTCACCGCCCATGCCCTGGCGCGCTTGCCGCGCGTTTCGGCCTTCGCCAACCAGCTCACTGGGGACTTCCACGCCGTGCCCCTGCCGGCGTGGGCCGTCAGCGCTTTTGCCCACGTCGTGCCCTTCGCCGAGCTGGCCATCGGCTTGGCGGTCCTGCTCGGGGTCAAGCTGCCCTGGGCTCTGGTAGCTGGCGGAGCGCTCCTCGGAGTGCTGACCTTCGGGGCCTGCCTCGCCGAGATGTGGGAAGTCGCAGGACTTCAGCTGGTCTACGCGCTCGTCTATGCCGTGCTGTTGGCAGGCGCGGCCCACGCGCGGTTCGTGGTCTTGTCGTGAGCGTGAGGCGACGGCCTCACGGGCACCCTACAGTGCTGGATCGCGCCCTAGGGCGAAGCGGCGCCACGCCGAGTGTCGCGGGCGATTCGTTCGGCAACCAGGCCCCGTAGCCAGACATGGCTTGGATCGGCGTGCACGCGTTCGTGCCACACCATGCTCGTCTTGTCAGCGTCGAGTGGGAGTGGGACGGGGTAGTGGCGAACCGGGAAGTACTCGGCCATGGCGACGGCGACGTTTTTGGGGCAGGTGACGACGTAGTCCGTGGCGGCAACGATGAAGGGAGCCGAGGAGAAGTGTTGGATCGTCGCGGCCACACGGCGCACCAAATGCCGCTTGGCGAGCGCCTGGTCGACGATGGATCCGGGCATTCCCCGGGGCGCGATGAGCAGGTGATCGACTTCCAGGTATCGTTCCAGCGTGAGACGCTTGCCCAACTTGGGGTGGTCTGCGCGAGCCAAGACCACGAAAGGCTGTGGCGGCAGCGCAAGCCGACGGAGGGTGGGAGGAACCAGGAAGTCGGGGACGAAGGCGGCATCGGCGGTGCCGTTCTCCAAACGAGAGACGAAGCGTTCGTCCACGCGTTCTGCGCTGAGGGTGACGTGCGGCGCCGCCTCGAAGGCCTTGGACAGTCCGGGTACGCCGAGCGCCTCGAGCACGTCGCCGCCGAGTAGCACGAAGCGCCTCCGCGACTCGGCCGGCACGAAGGGTTCACCGTCACCGACGGCACGCCGCACGCCATCGAGCGCGCGGCTGAGCGGAACGGCGAGCGAACGTGCGCGTTCGGTGAGGACCAAACCGTCACTGGCGGGCACCAGCAGCGGGTCGTCGAAGTGCGCGCGCAGCTTGGCGAGGCGCTGACTCGCGGCTGATTGGGTGATGCCGAGCCGTTTGGCCGCTCGCGTCACGTGACGCTCGGCGAGGAAGATTTCCAGATCCGAGAGCAGGTCGAGTGGGAGGCGGTCGGCGACGGGCATGTCCCATCATAAGCCAGACGAATGGTGACTATAACGAGCATTCGTTGGAGGACTGACGGCGAGACGCGCATCTTGAGCTTCATGAAAGCAGTCCAGGTGGCTCGGCTCGTTCTCGTGTTCGGCCTGGGATCAGGGTTCCTCGTGGCACCCGAGGCCGTCGCAGCACCACCGGTTCCGGCCGCAAGCGGTCCGGGCGCAAGCGGTCCGGCGGAGGTTGCGCCGGCGCGGTTCGATCCGGCGGCGTTCGAGGCGGCGCGGTTCGACCCGGAGCGCGTCTCGGTTGCCGTCAATCTGGGCTTGCTG
>DATIDO010000459.1:0-5071 GCA_035456245.1 Polyangiaceae bacterium | reverse complement strand
CGGCGGCGGCCATTTCGGCGGGTGGACAGGAGCGCGCGGCGCAGCAGAAGGATTTGCCGAGCTCGCGGGTGAACGCTCACGAGCGCGCCGAGCGCTTGGGTCAGAAGGGTGCGGCCATTTGGCTCACCGGTCTGCCGGCGTCGGGCAAGAGCGAGATCGCGTACGAGCTGGAGCGACAGCTGTTCGACCGTCGCAACTATGCGTTGGTGATCGATCCCGACGACGGTCTGGGTCGCAGCGCGCCGCCCGACGGTTCGAGCCCGGTGCAGGCGCCCGAGCTGGCTCGTCGTGCCAGCGACGCTGGCCTGCTGGCGGTGTTCGCTTACGCGACGCCTCTGCGTGCCGACCGTGCTGCCATCCGCGAAGCAGTGGGCGATGCCCGCTTCGTCGAGGTCCACGTGGCGACCTCGCTCGAGGCCAGCCGCAAGCGCGACCTGCGCGGCGCTTACTCGGCCAACAAGGATCCGAAGTACGAGGCCCCACTCAAGCCCGACGTCCGCGTCGAGCTGACGGGCGATGGCTCGGCAGTCGACGCCGCCGCGAGCATCATCGCGCACCTGATCGAGCGCGGGCTCCTGCCCAGCCGCTACTCGCTCTGATTGGATTCGGGGCCTGCGACGGAGGTCTCCCCCTGCCCTGGGGGGAGAGCCTCCGTTCGTCCATTTTACCCGGACAAAACTCGCGCCCAGCCAAATAACCCGACTTCGCCCTCAACCAGGGTCGGTTTTGGGGTCGGGCTGACCTCGGCGGACCTCAACCAGGGTCGGTTTCGGGGTCGGGATGGGGGCCGTGGTCCAGGCGGCAAGGTCTTGGTGGAGGCGCAGATTATTCGCGTTTTGGCTGGCACGTGTCGGTTGATCGCGACACAAGTGCCCGGTACATCAGGCATCGCTGGGGTCAGTCGACCGCTTCGTTCCGACCGATAGAGGCACTCATTCTCGCGAGTGCCCCCGTTTGCCCTGGCCAGCGGCCGAGAGCCCCGAAACCCCCGAGAGCCCCCGAGGCCTGCGCCGACCGAGCCCCCGACCCGTCGACCCCAGCACCCCCAACCGTCCACGAACCGTGGCGAGCGCCCTCCAGCCATTCATGAAGACCCAGACCCTCCTCTCCGTCACCAGTCTCCTTTCTCTTCTGGCCACCGCGCCCGCCTGCAGCGATGACACCACGCCCGATAGCGGCACCGGCGGGGGCGGCGGCGCTGCCGCCGATCTGAGCGCCATGCCCCAGGTGGCCGAGAACTACGCCGACATCGTCCTGGCCAGCTACCGAGACGCACTGAGCGCTGCTCAGGACCTCGACGCCGCCGTGGACGCGTTCGTGGCCGAGCCGAGCGAAGAGGCGCTCGCCGCGGCGCGTCTCGCCTGGAAGGCATCCCGCCCGCCCTACCTGCAGACGGAGGTCTTCCGCTTTTACGATGGCCCCATCGACGACCCCGAGGACGGTCCCGAGGGGCTGCTCAACGCCTGGCCGCTCGACGAGAACTACATCGACTACACCGTCGATGCTCCCGACTCCGGCATCGTCAACGACGCCACGCAGGAAATCACCGCCGAAGCGCTGCTCGGCCTGAACGAGCAGGGCGGCGAGAAGAACATCGCGACCGGCTATCACGCCGTGGAGTTCCTGCTCTGGGGCCAGGATCTGTCGACCGACGGCCCGGGCGCACGCCCCTTCACCGACTACACCACCGCCGACAACGCCGATCGCCGCGCCGAGTACCTCCAGGTGGTGACCGGCCTGATCGTCGACGAGCTGAGCGGCCTGGTCGATGCCTGGGAGCTCGACCAAGACAACTACCGCAAGGCCTTCCTGGCCGAGGCGCCCGAGGAGCAGCTGCGTCGCATCCTGACCGGCATGATCACGTTGAGCGGCTTCGAGACGGGCGGCGAGCGCTTGCAGACGGCGTACGACACGCGCGACCAAGAGGACGAGCACTCGTGCTTCAGCGACAACACGCACGTCGACATGATCGAGGACGTGCGCGGCATCCAGAACGTCTACCTCGGTCAGTACCAAACCCTGGCCGGTGAGACCGTGGGTGACGTCGACGCCAGCGTGCGCGCGCTGATCGAGAGCCACGACGCCGAGCTGGCCGACGAGCTTACCGCGCGCATCGCCGAGAGCCTGACGCTGGCCGAGGACCTCGAGGTGCCCTTCGATCAGGGCATCGTGTCGGGCAACGACGAAGGTCGCGCCAAGGTCGCCGCGCTGATCGATTCGCTGCGCGCCAAGCAGGAGAAGCTCCTGGAGCAGGGCTTCCGCGACTTCGGCCTGGCCATTCCCGCACCCGAATGAGGCAACTCGTGAGTCTCCGCTTCCTTGGTCGTCTTTCCTTCGACGGCGCCACCGTCCCGGGCCTGCGCACGGCGCGGCAGGTGCTGGTCGGCGCGCTGCTGGCTGGCCTGGCGCTTGCCTGTAGCAGCGTCCAGGCGCCTCCGCTCGAGGACAGCGAGCGCTTGCCGGGCGGTGACACGACGAACGAGCTGATGCTCGGCAGCAGCGCCTTCAAGATGGTGGCGCCGAACGCATCGTCGGAGCACGAGGCGATGTTCTACACCGGCAACAGCTTCTTCAACTCGGCCTGGGTGGAGGCGCCGGCCAGCACCACCGTCCGAGACGGCCTGGGGCCGATCTTCAACGCGCGCTCGTGCTCGGCTTGCCACATGCAAGATGGTCGCGGCGCTCCCCCCGAGGCAGATCAGGATCCGATCGGGCTCTTGCTTCGCATCGGCGACGGCGAGCTGGGTGAGCACGGTGAGCCGCGCGGTGACGAGCGCTACGGCGGACAACTGCAGCCGTTCGCGCTGCCGGACGTTCCCGCCGAGGCGCGCGTGCGCGTCACCTACGAGGAGCGCAAGGGCAAGCTGCCCGACGGCGAAGAGTACGTCTTGCTCGTGCCCAGCTACGTGCTGGACGAGCCTGCCTACGGACCCTTGCCGGAGGGGCTACGCGTCTCGCCTCGCGTCGCGCCAGCCATGATTGGTTTGGGTCTGCTCGAGGCGATCCCCGAGGCCGACGTGCTGGCGCTCGAGGACGCCGAGGATCGCGACGGCGATGGCATCTCCGGGCGCGCCAACCGGGTCTACGATTCGGTGGCGGATGGCCGTGCGCTGGGCCGCTTCGGCTGGAAGGCCGAGCAGCCGAACATCGCTCAACAGGTCGCCGGCGCGTTTGCCGAGGACATGGGCATCACCAATCCCCTGGTCGGTCACGATGGTTGCTCGCTGGTCGAACTCGAGTGCGGCGAGGCACCGAACGGTGGCGAGCCGGAGATCGACGATGAGCTGTTCGGCAAGGTCGTGACCTACTCGCGTCTGCTGGCGGTGCCGGTGCGGGAGCGCTGGAAGGGTGAGGCGATCCTGGCGGGCCGCGAGCTCTTTCATCAGACGGGCTGCGCCAACTGCCACGTCCCCAAGCACCACACGGGTGATTCCGATCTGAGCGAGCTGGCCGATCAAGACATCTATCCGTACACGGATCTGTTGCTTCATGATCTGGGCGACGACTTGGGCGACCAGCGCCCCGCGTTCGACGCCAGCGGCAACGAGTGGCGCACCCCACCGCTGTGGGGTGTGGGCCGTATCCACGACGTGAATGGGCACGACTTGCTGCTTCACGACGGCCGAGCGCGTGGTGTCCAGGAGGCCATTCTCTGGCACGGCGGCGAGGCCGAGGGCAGCCGCGAGCGTTTCGAGAACCTGAGCCGAGACGAGCGGAAGTCCCTCGTCGATTTCGTGGAGTCGCTGTGAACACGAGCCTTCGCCATCCGTTTCGGATTTCGCCTCGCAGGTTTTCGCGCTGGGTAGTGGGTGGCCTGCTCGGGCTGGGCGGCCTGCTGGGAGCACTGCCTGCCTGCACGACCAAGAAGGACAACGGCACGTCGCAGGACATTCGTCGCGAGCTCTTGCAGGGCCTCGGCGAGCAGATCTTCGTCTCGCGCTATGCCGAGCTGGTCGAGAGTGTCGACGAGCTGGTGACCGCTTCGCGTGCGCTGTGCACGGAGCCGAGCGAGGAGGCGCTGCAGGCGGCTCAGGCTGCTTGGTGGGCGAGCCGCGCGCCGCTGAAGCGCAACGAACTCTTGTCCTTCGGTCCCTGGGTGGACGAGCCGCTGCGCTTGGGACCGCTGATCGACTTCTGGCCGTCGCGGCCGGACGCGATCGAAGCGCTGCTCGCAGGCAGTGACGAGCTGAGCACGGCGGCCTTGGCGGCTCGGGGGTCGAGCGAGCGCGGCTCCCCCGTCATCGAGTACCTTCTGTATCGCTTGCCGGAGGCAGGTGCCGACGTCGTGGAAGGCGCTGGCGGCGCGGGCGGTGCGGGTGGCGCGGCGAACGGTGGCGGAGGGGAAATGTCTCCCGAGGAGGCGTTCGCCCCCGAGGGTCGCCGCTGCCTCTACCTGATCGCAGCCGCCGAGGATCTGGCGGCCCAAACGCTTCGTCTCCACGACGCTTGGGACCCGAAGGGCGACGATTTTCTCTCCGAACTATCCCAGGCCGGGCGCGACAAGAAGTTCGAGACCATCGATCTGGCGATGAGCGAGGTCGTGAGTCGGCTCGCCTTCACGATCGAGAACGTGCGCGGCGCCAAGCTGGGGGTACCGGTCGGCAAGTTGGCGACTGCCCAGCCCGACTCGATGGAATCGCGCTTCAGCGGTCGCAGCCTGGAGGACATCCGCGACAACCTGCGCGGTGTCGAAGAGGTGATCTTCGGCGCCGACGTGGACGACGCGCAGAGCTTGGCCAAGTACCTCGAGTACATCGGCGAGGAAGCGCTGGTGCCTTCGCTGCGGACCGCCTTCGACGACTCCTACGCGGGGCTCGACACCATCGGTGATCCCCTGCGCGAGCACGTGGAGGACGATCGCGACGACGTGCTCGCGGCCATCGACACGCTGGCCGTGCTGCAGCGCTTGATTCAGGTGGACATGATTCACGCCATGAACCTGCAGCTCACCTTCAACGACGTCGACGGCGACTGAGATGGGACCGGAGAGCCTGCCAACGAGGCTCGAGCGATCCGGGACTGGCTGGCGTGCGCGGCTGGCGCGGCCCGTCGACGGCGCTGGCCTGGCGGT
>DATIDO010000458.1:0-19390 GCA_035456245.1 Polyangiaceae bacterium | reverse complement strand
CTCTCCCGACAAGGATCTGATGCAGTGCGTCCGTGGGACGCGGGTCGTCACCTGGGACCGCATGCGTGACGTGCGCTACGACGAGGCCGGTGTCATCGCGAAGATGGGGGTGCCGCCGCTCAGCATCCCCGACTACCTGGCGCTGGTCGGCGATACCGCCGACGGCATCCCCGGGGTGCCGACCTGGGGTGCGCGCGGCTCGTCGGCGCTCTTGGCTCACTACGGTCACCTCGAGGCCATCCCGCGCGAGTCGACGGAGTGGGTTCCCAAGGTGCGAGGCGCGGCCAACATGGCGCGCGAGCTGGTGTCCGTGGGCGACGACGTTTACCTGTATCGCACGCTGGCCACGCTGCGCCGCGACGTGCCGCTCGACCTGAGCGCGAGCCAGCTGGAGTGGCAGGGTGTGCGCGAGGACGCGGTGGCCGAGTTGGCGCAGCTGTGGGGCGAGCCACGGCTGCTCGAGTTGGTGTCGGATGCGGCCGTGGTAGGCTCGAAGCGATGACACGCCCGCGGTCCTTCGCCAGCTCTCACGCGAGCCGCGCTCATCGTGCCCGCTCGGCTGGTCCCGGTTCGGCTGGTGCCCGCTCGGCTCGGCTGGTGGGTGCCTGGCTGTGCGCGGCCGTGGGGGTGAGTTCGTGGGTCGGCTCGGCCCGGGCCGACTCGTACGACGAGACCACGCCCGAGCAGGAACCCGACGAGCTGCCGGGGCAGAAGACGGAGCCCGGCTCGACTCAAGAGGGGCCGCTGACCAGTGGCGGACTCGAGGCTCCGGGGGCCCTGCCCGAGAAGGGCGATCAGCGCTCGCAGACGGAGCGTGAGCTCGAAGAAGCCGATCGAGAAGACTCCAAGCGCGGCCTCGAGTTCGCTTGGTTGAACGGCGAAATCGGCTTCCAGACGCTGAACGTACCGACGGGTGGGGTCGCCAGTGGTCTCGTCTACGGCGCTGGCCTCGGTGTGCGCGTGCTCTACTTCACGCTCGGTGCTCGCTTTCGTGCGGCCAGCCTGGACGGCAACTACGACGCCTTCTCGCTCATCGGCGAGGGCACCATGCGTTTGCCCTTCGGTCACTTCGAGCCCTACGCGCTGGTCGGCCTGGGCTACTCGCAGATCCGCGATTTGCCGAGCGCGCCGCCGAACCTCGACTCCATCGATTTGCGTCTGGGCGTGGGCGCCGACTACTACTTGAGCGACACGTTTTCGGTCGGCGCGCAGGTGGCTGGCGATCTGTTGTTCGTGTCGCTACCGGTCGGCTCCACGGGCGACAACTTGGGTACCGGCTTCACTGGTACGGCCTTGGTCGGCCTGCATTTCTGAGGTTCCTGGCATGCCGTGGCTCCAGCTGTGCACGAGCGCGCTGCTCTCGGTCGTCGGCCTCGCGTTCGCCATCTGGATCTGGCGTCGGGCTCGGCTGCGCGAGCGACTCAGGAGGCGCCACGCAGCGGGGCTGTTGATCGCGGGCGCTGGCTTCGCGCTCTTCTGCACGCTGCTCGAACGCTGGGTGTTCGGCATTTCGGGGCTGGAGTGGACACGCGGTGGCCGTGGCGGCTTGCTGTCCGCGGGCCTGGTGGTGCTGGCCTTCGCCCCGCTCGAAGAGGGCATGAAGCTCGCGGCGGTGTGGCCCAGCGTCGCGCGCGGTCGTGTGCCTTCCGAGCGGTCCGGCGCGGTGCAGGCCGTGCTGGTGGCGGGCGGGTTCGCGGCGGTCGAGTCGCTCGCTTGGTTCTTGCTCTGGGGGCACACCGGCTGGGACGAGTCGCTCCGCACGCTGATCGCGCTGCCCGGCCATTTCTTCTTCGCGGGAGCATGGGGCTACGTGCTCGGCGGCAGTCAGCGCGAGCGCTGGCTGGTGCCGTCGTGGATTGGCTGTGCCCTGCTCCACGGCACCTACGACTACATCGTGTTCGGGCGAGGTCTGGGCTTTTTGGTCCTCGTCATCCCCATGCTCGTGGCCATGGCGCTGGGGTTGCGTCGCCTCCTGGACGAGTCGCGTCACTCTGCGCCCCCTTCGTCGTCGGGGCGCTTGTCCAGCCACTCGCTCTTCGACATGTCGCAGATCGGCTCGATCCGCGACGTGGTGGACCGGAAAGGCCAGCCGGTCTTGGTTCACTGGATCGTGCTCGGGGCGTTGGTGACGCTGGGCGTGATGCTCTGCTTCCTCGCATTGGCGGTCTACGTGGGACACCGCATCGGGGTCGACTTCGCGCTCGCCGACGAAGCGGGAGTCGAGGCCGCCCTGCCGATTGGCTTGCTCGGCGCGGCTTTGCTGTTGGCCTTTCCCGTGTCGGCCTACTTGGTGGCGCGGGCCAGTGGGGCGCACAGCGTGCTGGAGCCAGCTTGGTCGACGGGCGCGGCCATCGTCATCGTGCTGGCGCTCTTCAGCGTCACGGAGCCGACTGCGCTGGTCGTCGCGCTCGGTATCGCTCCCGTTGGCTTTGCGCTGGCCTGCGTGGGGGCCTGGCTCGGCCTCGAACGAGGCTAGCCGCTCGGCTATCGGGGCCCGGTGATCGAGGCAGACTACTGCTGCCCGACTACTGCTGTCCGGTTACTGCGGCCCGGCTAGTTCCGGCTCAGGGGCACAGCTCGATCAGCGCTTGGCAGGAGGGGATGGCCTCGAAGGCAGTCGCCGCCGCCAATTCGTCGAGCGCCTCTGCCGTCAGCTTCTCGCACGAAGGCGCGTCGTTCACGGCCACCGAGTATTGGTCCAGCTGGTCGGAGGAGCATTCCTCCAGCGCACCCACCGTCGCCGCGGGGCAGTCGACGGGCAACGGGGGTGGCTCGTCGCACGCTTCCAGCGCAGTCGCCTCGTCCGTGCCGGGGATCCCTTCGTCTTCGCACTCGACGGCGGCGTCGTGGCAGCTCTTCTGCAACTCCTCGTCCGTGTCACCTTCGGCCAGTTCGAGCGCAACGGCTTTGCAGCGCAAGTTGCCGGAGGTGACCAGGTACTCGTAGTTCACTCGAGTTCTGCAGATGGTGACCAGCTGATCTTCGCTCAGCTGATCGAGCGGCAGGTTGGGGTCGATGCCCGAAGTGCCGGTCTTCGGCAGGAAGCAGCCGCTCAGCAGACCCAGCGCGGCCCCGACACAGGCCGAGACCAGGCCGAGCGGACGAACCGGGGAGCGCCGAGGAGGGAGCACTCCCGGATTGATAGCATCCCGTGAGCGGGAGCGACACGCGCGCGCGGGGTACCGAAGGTTGGCTGGCGATCCGGCGCGGGGCGCTGGTCGGGCGCTCAGCGCTCGGCCGGGATGGTGGCTCGTGGCTCGGGCAGAGGCCCTTCGCTGGCCAGGGAGCGGCGCAGATCGAAGCGCACGAAGCGGCCCCGCAAGTGGGGACCTTGGCTGACCCACAGCTCCCGCGAGGCCGAGTTCATGATCACGCCATGCGTGGCGATGTTGGCGTCGATGGCCCGGCGATCTCCTTCGGGCCAAGGCTGGCCGTCGTCCCGCTGTCGATCGCGCAGCCAGGTCACCAGCTCGCGGGGGCCGATGGGAGAGTGAGCGGAGGCGACGAGCGCGTCACCACGAGCCCGCCGTTCCAGCGTCGAGGTGCTCTGGCGTACGCGCAGGTTCTTGGGATCGTCCTTGTCCGGACCCTCCAAGTGGTTGGTCACCGCGGACAGTCCGACGAGCTTGCGGTCGTGCGGAGCCCGGCCAGGCACTCGCTCGATGGCGCGAGCGTCGCCGCTGGCGTCGTTCAGGATCAGCAGGTGGCTCACCATGGGCCTTGCGTCTCCCAGGATGGTGAGCGCCTCCGCGGTGTTTCGCGCTTGGGAGAGCACGCGCCTCAGGGTCTGCACCACGGGCTCTCCGTCGGCCGTGGTCTCACCGGCGCGCGCGCCGTGGACCACGACGGCCAAGCCTTCGGCGTTCATGCCGCTGACCACGCCTACCAGCCCCGGCCAGGCCACCGAGGCAAACGGAATGCGCCCGGGTTCCCGCACCAAGAAGACGGCCTTTTGACGGTCGAAAATTTCATCCACTTCGAAGTCGAACGCGCGCGCGAGCAGCGGGCCGCCGTCGCTCGAATGGGCGGCGTCGGCCGTGAAGGTCGTGCAGCCGATCAGCGGCGAGTGCTCGAAGGAGAGCGAGATGTCGTACAGCGCCGAGAGGTAGACGAAGCGCTGGAAGGTGGGGAAGAAGCGTCGATAGGGATCGGGCGAGAAGGCCTCGGCCTGCGCGCCCAGCTCGCGCAACCGCTCGCTGCTCATGCCTGCGTCCACGCGCCGGTAGCCCAAGACGGCCAGGTCGAGCACCAGCTGTCGCAGCGGCCAGCTCGGTACGGCCTTCTCGAAGGCACCGAACAGCACGCCCTCGTTCTCGATCATCTGCTCGTAGAGCAGGCGGCCGTGGGCCCAGCCCATCTCCTCGGGGCTACCCGTGAGGCCTACCTCCCAGATTTCGTCGCGCCGCGTGGCGTAGCCACGTCCGACCCACTTGGTGCCGTCTCGCTCCACCCGCGGCTCTCGCGTGAGGGTGAGCTCGGGGGCCTGGAGCCGCCCGGCGCTGCGCACGCTCAGGTGGGCGACGCACAGAGTCGTTCCGAGCAACAGCGCGGCGAGTAGCCCGTAGCGGGCCCAGCGTCGCGTTCGACGGTGGTGGCGCACCTGCCAGGTGGTGGCCAAGACACGTCGGACGATGCGCGCCGGGTCGCGCACGGAGTCGAAGTGAGTGACGCGCTCCTGCTCGGGCGGGTAGTAGACGACGAACGGCTCGTGGTGGATGGGCAGGCCGCGGCGAGCCGCGCGCAGCACCAGATCCGACTCGAAGGCGAAGCCGGTGTCCGGGGAGGCCAGGGCGAGCGTCGAGCGCAGTGGGTACCTGCGCAGGCCCGACTGGGTGTCGCGTAGCTCTTCGCCCGAGAGCAGCGAGAGGACGAGATTGGAGAATCGATTGGAGAGGCGGTTGGGGCGCGGGGCGCCCGCGGCCAACAGATCCCGAGTACCGATGACCAGCGTGTCGGCGGGCAGGTCCAAATCGTACAGGTGCACGGCCGCCCGTGGCGGGTGCTGACCATCCGCGTCCAGGGTGACCACGCAGTCGAAGCCACGTTCCAGCGCCCAGCGGAAGCCCGTCATCAGCGCGGCGCCTTTGCCGCGATTCACCGGGTGGCGTGTCACTTCGGCGCCCGCCGCTTCGGCGACTGCGGAAGTGGCGTCGCTCGAGCCATCGTCCACGACCAGGATGGTCGGTCGATCGCCGGCGTGAGCCTGCTCGAAATGGTGCGCGAGTTCATCGAGCACCGTTCCCAAACTCGCCGCGGCGTCGAGCGCCGGGATGACGAACGCCGTTCTCAAGGCGCCGCCGCGCCCTTCGCCGTTCCGACCCAGAACACCCGCTGGTTCACGGCGAACGAGGCCTCGTGCCGCAGTCGTCCCGTACTCGGATCGCGCGAGAAGCGCTCGACCGTCGAGCTCTCTTGTCCACCCAACCAAAGCTCGCGCTCGCCGTTCAGGCCGAAGTTGCGGGGCCAGGCGCCGACGCTCGGCACGTTGTCGAGCCGCTCGGGGAACTCACCGGCGAGCGAGAAGATGCTCAGGCTGTCGTGGCCCCGGTTGGTCACGTAGAGGAACCGCTGGTCGCCGCTCAGGTGCAGATCCGCGCCGGTGTCACCGGCTCGGAAGGCGCGCGGCAGCGTCTCGACTCGGGAAGCCAAGCGGTAGCTGGAGCCCTCGCGCACGAAGGTGAGCAGGCTGCAGTCGTTCTCACAGACCACGTACATGCGCTCTTCGTCGGCCGAAAAGGCCAAGTGGCGGGGTCCCGAGCCGCTCGGGCAGCTCAGGCGACGCGGCGCGCTGGGGCGACCGCTGCTCGCATCGAAGTCCAACTCGACCACGCAGTCGTCCCCCTTGCAGGGCACGTAGAGTCGGCGGTTGTCGTGGCTGGCGCGCACGGCGTGAGCGTTCCGTCCTACCGCGAGCGAGGCGACTCGGCCCGCGAGGACGCCAGCCTCGTCCAAGCGTGCGACATGCAGCTCACCGCTACCGTAGCTCGCCGAAAGCACGAAGCGTTCGGAGCGATCGAGGGCCACGTAGGCCGGGCCGCCCTCCGCCGCGCAGTGACCGGTCGTGTGGAGCAGACCCTCGTCGTCCAAGCGCAGGCTGGCGACGGCGTCGTCGGACTCGACGGCCACGTAGAGCGCGCGTCGGCTCGTGGCAAAGGAGAGGAACGAGGGCATGGCGCCCACCGTGACGGACTGCAGCTGACGCAGGCCATCCGCGGCCGCCTCGAAGACCAAGAGTTCGCGTTCACCACCGACGTAGAGCGGGGTCATGGCTGGCGGTATACATGGCCGCCCTCCGCTGGTGAACGTGGGGCGCGGGTTGGCACCGCCGAGCGCCGCTGGCGCGCAGCGGCCTTGCCACCGCCGTTCAAACCCGCGAGAACGGCGCCATGGAGCCGCCGGTCGACGAAGACTTGCTCCGCGAGCTGCGCTCCCGGGCCAAGAAGCAGATCCGGGCACGCATGCGCGCGCTGCGCACCAGCATCCCGACCGCCGCGCTGGCCGAGCGCAGCGCTCGGCTCATCGACCGCCTACTGGCCGAGCCACTGATCCGAGAAGCTCGCTCGGTCGCGTCCTTCTGGCCACTGATCGAGCGGCACGAGGTGGATCTACGACCTCTCGACGCCGAGCTCCGACGCCGCGGTGTCCGGCTCTACTATCCGTTCCAGGATCCGACCGTCACCGGCTTTCGTACCGGCTTCCGCCTCAGCGAACGGGAAGGCGACGTGATCATGCGCAGCGGTCGCTTCGCCGAACCTCCCCCCGACGCCCCCGAGGCGGCTCGCGGCGACGTGGACGTCGTCCTGGTCCCGGCGCTGGCGGTGGCCGCGACGGGGCACCGCATCGGCTACGGCGCTGGCTACTACGACGCGACCTTGGGCGACGTGTGCCCGCCCGCGCGCGCCATCGTCGTCGCCTACGACTTTCAGCTTCTGGCCGAGGTGCCCGCCGAACCTCACGACGTGCCGGTCCAGCTCGTCGTCACCGACGCGCGGGTGCTGCCAGTCGAGACCGAGCCGAGCTGACGGCCGAGCAAGACAACCCAGCCGCTCGACCCAGCCCCTCGACCCAGCCGCTCGACCCAGCCGCTCGACCCAGCCGCTCGGTAGGGCCTCAGCGCTTCTGACGGACTGCACAGGCCTCGCGATCCGCGCAGTGCCCGTAGAGTTCGTGCTTGTGGTGGGTGACGACGAAGCCGTAGCGCGCGGCGATTCGCTCCTGGAGCTCCTCGATGAGGGGCTCCTCGAACTCGATGATCTGCCCGCATTCCTCGCAGATCAGGTGATCGTGATGAGCGTCCTCGTCGGCGACTTCGTAGCGAGTCACACCGCTGCCGAAGTGCAGCTCGTTCGCGATGCCGCCTTCCGCCAACATCTTCATGGTGCGGTAGACGGTCGCGTAGCCGACCCTCGAATCGACCGCGCGCACGCGCTCGAGCAGCTCGTCGATCGTCAGGTGCTCACCCGAATCGAACAAGGTCTTGATGATGAGGCTGCGCTGCTCGGTGGTGCGCAGGCCCTTCTCGTTCATGTACTCGTCGAGGTTCTGACGAAGGCGGTCGAGGTTCGGCGCCTTGGGCTTGTCCCCGAGCAGTGCGTCCTTGGGTCGATCGCTCATGCCATCCCTGTGCCACAGGTCGCGGCAGAGGCCCAGCCGCGAGCGCTGCCCGAGCAGGGCCCGCTCAATCGGCCGGTGGCGCCCAGTCGGCCCGGCCCGAGTCGGGGCCGCGGCGCAGGAGCCAGGTCGAGCTCACCCCAGCCGCCAGCGCGGCCACGAGCGGGGCCAACCAGGGTGGGACCAGCAGGCTGGCCGCCGCCACGCTGACCAGCGCCGCCGGGACGAAGGCCAGCAGCACGCCGGACCAGGTGCGCTGGGCCAGATCCCGACACACGGCCAGGGCCCACGCGGCGTCGAGCGGGCGCTCGCTGGCCACGCCGATGGCGCGGTCCCTCAGGCTGGTCGGTGGGAGGCCGAGCACGAGTGGCACGCGAGCCGCGGCGAGGGCGGTGTCATCGAAGCCGGGGCGACCGAACACCGCCACCACGGCGCCGCCGTCGGACAGGCGCGCCACCTCGAGCCCGCGTTCGCCGGTCACGACCTCGGGACGCAGGTGATCGATACCGAGAGCGTGCCCGACCGCCTCGGTCGTGCGCCGCGAATCACCCGAGAGCAGGACCGGCTCGAAGCCAGCCACGAGCAGCCGCTCCACCGTGGCCCGTGCTCCTGCGCGTAGGCCATCGATCAAGGACAGCGCGCCGAGCAGGTGGTGATCTTCGGCGACCAGGAGGGCGGTCTTTCCCTGGGATTCGAAGCGTCGCAGGGCTTCTTCGGCCACCGCGATGCTGACGCGTTCGCGCAGCAAGAGCTCCCGACTGCCCACCACCAGCGGGGCGCCTCGTGAACTCACGCAGACCACGCCCAAACCGCTGGTCGGGTGATGGTGGCGGGCCGCATCGGGGGTGACGCCGCGCAACATGGCGGCTCGAACCACCGCGCTGGCGATGGGGTGGGCCACCACGCTCTCGGCGCCCGCCGCCAACGCCAACACCCGCTCGACCGACTCACCGCGGAGGGACTCGATCTCGGCCACCTCCGGCTCGCCGTGCAGGACGGTGCCCCGAGCGCACAGCACCACCGTGGAGACCTGGCCCGCGTTCTCCAGCAGGGACGAGTGCGGGAAGAAGATGCCTGCCCGGCTCAGGGCCAGGAGCCTTCGCGCGCCGAGCTCGGCCGGCAGGTGCAGCAGCAGCGCGCCCGAGAGGGCCCCCCAGACGGCAGCCGCCACGTCGAGCGCTACGGGGCTGGTCGCGCCGAGCAGGTAGGCCAGCGTCCCGCCGGCCGCGCCGGCCAGCGGCGCGCCCAAGAGCCCCGCACGGGCCGCGAAGCGGGCGGCCGGCAGTGAGCGGTCGAGCCGTCGAGGTCCGCGCTCGACCAAGGGGACCCAGGCCCGCTGGGAGCCACTCGCCGTGCAGGTGACGCGCAGGTTGCCGTCCACCACGCGGGCACCAGCCAACAGGCGGGAAGCAGGCCCCACCGCAATCTGCACTCGCGCGCCCGGCCACGGCTCGACGGTGCCCGCGCCCTCGACGACCACCCCATCGACGCCGAGCACCTCGTTCGGACCGAGCGAGAGCTCCTCACCGGGACGGATCTCGCTCGCTGGAAGCAGCTCGAGCTGGCCGTCGCGCAGCCGGTGCGCGGGGACATCGAGGCGAGCCCGCACGGCGCCGCGCGCCGTCACCGTTGCGCGCTCGAGCCACTCGGCCAGGCGTTCCTGGACGACCGCCGAGGCCAACAAGACGAAAACGAGCCAGGCGCTGCCGGTCAGCGTGGTGCCTTCGCGCGCTGCTCGGACGAAGGCCACGGCTGCCAGGAAAGCGGGACCGAGCCGGAGGATGGCTTGGGCCCGCAAAGCCGGGCGTCGCGGGGCCGTGTCGACGGTCGTGTTCGTGTCGAGGTTCGGCGGAGCGACGGAGGCTGCGTCGAGGGGGGCGCCGGCGCTGGGGTCGAATGCCGGTTCAGCGAAGGGCGCAGGTTCGCGCGCGGCCCAAGCGCCATCGGCAGCCGCCTCGAAGGAGAGCGCCTGCGCTGGGAGCAGCCGTTCCGTCGCCGCAGGTGCGATTGCGGCAGGCGGAGTCGTGTTCGGTGCCGTCGCGGCAGGCGGAGCGCCGACAGGCGGAGCAGCGGAGGGAGCGGTGGAGCGCGCGGGCGCAGTCGGGCGCGCCGGTAGCGGCGCGTCGAAGCGGAACGCCTCGGCGTGCGCGACCGAGCAAAAGAAGTACTCGTGGACGGCGTCGAAGCGCACGGCCGCAGCGCGCGCCGCGTCGAGCGGCGCGCCGCAGCCTGTACAGGTCGTGGGGCGGCGAGGGAACGTCAACGCGGCAACTGGTCGAAGGCCCAGAGCAGCGCGGCCTTCGCCGTGTGCAGGCGATTTTCGGCCTGGGGCCAGACGAGGCTGTGCTTGCCTTCCAGGACGCCCTCGCTGATCTCCTCGCCGCGGTGAGCGGGCAAGCAGTGCAGGACGACGGCGTTCGCTTCGGCCTGAGCCAGCAGGCGCTCGTCCAGTCCGTAGCCGGCGAAGACGCGGAGCCGCTCGGCCGTCTCCGCTTCCTGGCCCATGCTCGTGAACACGTCGGTCGACAGCACGTGCGCGCCGCGCACGGCCTCGGCGGCGCTGTCCACCAGCTCCACGTCGGCGCCACGAGCTTTCGCCTGCTCGATCCAGTGGGGCTTGGGCAGGTAGCCGGCCGGGCATGCCAGACGCAGGCGCAGGCCGAGCAGCCCCGCCGCCTCGATCCACGAGTGCGCCATGTTGTTGCCGTCGCCGATCCAGGCGTAGCCGAGACCACTCAGCTTGCCGAAGTGCTCGCGGACCGTCTGCAGGTCGGCCAGCAGCTGCATGGGGTGGCTCTCGTCCGTCAGGGCGTTCAGCACGGGCACGTCGACGTGGGCGACGAGCTCGCGAATGCGCTCCTCGGCGTGGGTGCGCAGCGTGATGCCGTGCACCATGCGCGTCAGCACGCGCGCGGTGTCCTTCATCGGCTCGCCGCGACCCAACTGGGAACCCTGGCTGGTGAGCACGATCGGGTGCCCGCCCAGCTCGCTGACCGCGATCTCGAGCGAGAGCCGCGTGCGCGTCGAGGCCTTCTCGAAGAGCAGGGCGATCTGCTTGCCGCGCAGCGGCTGTTCGTGGCGGCCCCGTTCCGCTTTCAGGCGGTCGGCCGTGTCGAGGACTTGGATCAGGGTATCGGGGCCGAGGTCGGCCAGATCGAGCAAATGGCGGGTCACGAGAATTCTCCGAACGTGCGCTCGACCAAGGTCAGTCCTTCGTCGAGATCGGCTTCCGAAATGGTGAGTGGGGGCATGATGCGTAGCGTCGAGGCGCCGGCGGGCACCACCAGCACACCGGCCTCGCGCAAGCGGGTGATCCAGGTTGCCGGATCGGTGCCGTCGGCGAGCACGATGGCGCGCAGCAGGCCTTGGCCTCGGTGTCCGACGACCACCGACGAGCGCTCGCTCAGTCGCTGGAGCCGCTCGGCGACCGTTTGTCCGAGACGCTCGGCGCGGGCCGCCAGCTCCTCGCGTTCCACGACCTCGACCGTGGCCAGCGCCGCCGCACAGGCCAGCGGCCCACCGCCGTAGGTGGTGCCGTGGGTGCCGGGCACCAACACCTGGGAGAGGTGCGGTTTGCAGGCCATGGCGCCGATCGGGAAGCCGCCGCCGAGGGCCTTGGCCAGGCTGGTGGCGTCCGCCTCGACGCCCGAATGTTCGAGGCCCAGGAAGCGACCGGTGCGGCCGATGCCCGTCTGGATCTCGTCGGTCAACAGCAGCGCGCCGTGCTCGTCGCACAGCTGCCGCAAGCCCGCCAAGAACTCGCGCGAGCCGACGACCACGCCGCCCTCGCCTTGGATCGTCTCCACCAACACACCCGCGACGTCGGGACCGAACGCCGCGCGCACGGCTGCCAGATCGCCATAGGGGACGTGGGTCACGCCGCCCATCGGACCGAAGCCCTCGCGGTACTTCTTCTGTCCAGTAGCGGCGAGCGCCCCCAGCGTGCGGCCGTGGAACGAGTTGTCGAAGGCGATGATGCGCGAGCGCTCGGGCTGCCCGGCGTTGAAGAAATGCCGCCGCGCCAGCTTGAGCAGGGCCTCGTTGGCCTCCGTGCCCGAGTTGCAGAAGAACACCCGATCCATCTTGGTGAGACGCTTGAGCTTCTCGGCCAGGTGGATGCTGGGCTCGTTGTGGAAATAGTTGGCGACGTGGATGACCTTCTCGGCCTGACGCTGGATCGCCGAGACCAACGCCGGGTGCGAGTGCCCCAGCACGCTCACCGCCACGCCCGCGTAGAAGTCGAGGTAAGAACGGCCCTCCGTGTCCCACAAACGAGCGCCCAGGCCGCGATCGATGATCACGCCTGGCTTCGCGTAGTTCGGGTAGAGACTTTGGTCGGCCGAGGCCAACAGGGCGGGGGTCGGATTCATGGCGAGCCCGGACTATCCCTCGCTTTTCGGCCATTGCAACCGAGTCGAGCGGGGCGCTCCAGAGCGCATCTCGAATCTCTCGTGGCCCATGGCCAACGCGGGGCGCCTTGGCTATTTTCCAGTGGGGATGGCGCTGCGGCTGACGCACGCCCAGGAACAGGGAGGGAACGTGGGACTGGTACGAGAATTCAAAGAGTTCGCCATGAAGGGCAACGTCGTCGATCTCGCCGTGGGCGTGATCATCGGCGGCGCCTTCGGAAAGATCGTCGACTCGGCGGTGAAGGACCTCACCATGCCGATCATCGGTCGCATCGTGGGCAAGGTCGACTTCTCGAACTTGTATATCCGCCTGGCGGACGCCCCTCCCGGAGTACCAGACACGCTCGATGGCCTACGCACCGCGGGTGTTCCGGTGCTGGCCTACGGCAACTTCGTCACCATCTTGCTCAACTTCCTCATCTTGGCCTTCATCATCTTCATGATGGTCAAGCAGATGAACCGGCTGAAGCGCGCCGAGCCGGCGCCGCCGCCGCCAGCGACGCCCGAGGACGTCCTGCTGCTGCGCGAGATCCGCGACTCGCTGAAGAAGGGCTGAGCCTTCAGCCGAGGGCCTGCCGCCAGCTCTCCAGCAGGCGGCAGGTCGCGCTCGACTCTTCCTGGCCGACGGCGTGGGGCGCCCCCGGTAGGCCGAGCCACTCGTTGCGGAACGAGTCGGCCTCGAGCGCGAATATGGGGGGAGCCGTCACCGTGTGTCGCTGCGCATCACGGCCGCGCAGACGCAGTACGAAGTGACTTTCGGTGCCCTGGCGGTCACCCGACGGAAGCCAGGGGTTCTCGAGTTCGAGTGTGCCGCCCTCGCCGTAGAGCAGCGCTCGGGTGCCGAGTGGCAGCTCGATCGAACATCCCAGCTCCGCGAGCAGGCCACCGGGGAACTCCAGCTGGGCCAGGGCCAGGACATCGACCCCGGTCGGGCCGGTCCTGCCCGCGAAATGAGCTTGCTCGGCCGGAGCGAAATTGCGGCCGAGGTTCAACCCGGCGACCCATTGGGCCAGGGTGACCGGGTACCCGCCGACGTCCCAGATCCCTCCGCCGAACCACTCGGGCCGATACTTGCGGTGGGTCGGGTCGAACACCGAGCCGAAGCCGAAGTCGGCCCGCACCAGCCGGACGTGGCCCAGCTGTGTGCGCACCAGCTCGGCGACCCGCTCGAGCAGCGGGTGGCAGCGGTACATGTAGCCCTCGCGGGCCAGGACGCCCGCCGAGCGGGCAGCCGAGAGGACCCGCTCCGTCGCCTCCACGCCCGGGCAGAGCGGCTTCTCGATCAGGACCGGCTTGCCCCGGGCGATGGCGGCGAGCGCGGCCTCTTCGTGAAAGGGATGTGGGCTGGCGACGTAGAGGGCGTCGACCTCGGGATCCTCGAGCAAGGTCTCGAGCGAGGTGCTGGCCCGCGCCCCCAGGGACTGGGCCAGCCGTGCTGCGGACTCCAGCCGCGGCGCCGCGACGTGGGTGATCCGGTGCGCCTCCGTGCCGGAAAGCGCTGTGGTGCCCGAAAGCGCTGCGGTGCCCGAAAGTGCTGCGGTGCCCGAAAGCGCTGCGGTGCCCGAAAGTGCTGTCGAGAAGTCCCGAGCGATGGCACCGGCGCCGATGATGCCCCAGCGAAGTGGCCGCATGCCCCGCACTGTCACCCGCTGGACCGATGACGCGCAATCGGTGGTAGATCGAGGCGGTGATTCGCCTGGATCGGCTCGAGAAGTCCTACGACGCAGGAGGACGGCGGTTGCACGTCCTGCGCGAGGTGGACCTGCACGTCGAGCGCGGCGAACTCGTTTCCATCATGGGCTCGTCGGGCTCGGGAAAATCGACGCTGCTCAACGTCCTCGGCATCCTCGATCGCTACGACGCCGGGACCTACCACCTGGGAGGGCGGCTCATCCGCGATCTCTCCGAGCGCGAGGCCGCGCGCTACCGCAACCGCTACATCGGCTTCGTCTTCCAGGCGTTCAATCTGTTGCCCTTCAAGACCGCGACCGAGAACGTAGCGCTGCCGCTCTACTATCGCGGCGTGCGGCGGCGCGAGCGGGAGCGTCGCGCTCGTGAGTTCCTGGAGCGGGTGGGCTTGGGAGCCCGGGCCGAACACCTGCCCAGCGAAATGTCGGGCGGAGAGAAACAGCGCGTCGCCATCGCGCGGGCGTTGATCACCGAGCCGGAGCTGGTTTTGGCGGACGAGCCGACCGGCGCGCTCGACACGCGCACCTCCTACGAGCTGATGGAGGTGTTCCGGGATGTCCACCGGGCCGGGACGACCGTGGTGATCGTGACCCACGAGCCCGACATCGCCGAGCGCACGGATCGCGTCGTGCGCATGCGCGACGGACGTATCGCCGAGGGTGCGTTCGCGCCCGAGCCGGTGGGCTGAGCGATGTTCGAGGGCCTGCGCGAGGTGTGGAGCGTGCTCGGGCGTCATCGCCTGCGCACGTTCGCGACCGCACTCAGCGTGGCCTGGGGCATGTTCATGCTCACCATCCTGCTCGGCGCCGGCCGAGGGCTCGAGAACGGCGTGGAGTACGAGTTCCGTGACCAGGCGGTCAACACGCTGTGGCTCTCGTCGGGCCAGGTGAGCCTGCCCTACCAGGGGCACGGGGTGGGGCGTGACGTCCGCTTCAACGACGGAGACTACCGGGCGCTGCTGGCGCGTGTCCCTGGCATCGCCGAGCTGAGCGGCATCTTCTACCTGTGGGGCGAGTTCCAGGTGCGCGTGGGTCCGCGCGCTTCGGCCTTCGACATCCGCGGTGTGCAGCCCGGGTTCCGAGAGGTGCAGCGCACGCGCGTGGTGCGCGGTCGCTACTTGAACGAGCGGGATCTGAGCGAGCGCAGGAAGGTCGCGGTCATCGGCAGCGGCGTCCGCGAGGTGCTGTTCGGTGAGCGGGATCCGGTCGGGCAGCGCATCGAGATTCGCGGCGTGAGCTTCTTGGTCGTCGGCGAGTTCGAGGACGACGGAGGCGAAGGGCAGCAGCGCAAGATGTTCATTCCCCTGAGCACGACGCAGTCGCTCTACGGGGAGCCGGGGCGCGTCCACAACTTCACCTTGCTCGTCGACGGGCTCGACATGGAGCGCAGCCGGCACACGGCCGACGCGGCCCGCCAGGTGCTCGTGGAGCGTCACGGGGTAGCCCCGAACGATGGCCGCGCCGTGCGCGTGATCAACGATCTGGAGGCCTACGTGCGCATGACCGCGGTCTTCGATTGGATCCGCGTGTTCGTTTGGGTCGTCGGCTTGGGCACGCTGTTCTCGGGCCTGGTGGGGGTGGGCAACATCACGCTGATTGGGGTGGCCGAGCGGACGCGGGAGTTCGGCGTGCGCAAGTCGCTCGGTGCGACGCCGGCCTCCATCGTCGGCATGGTTCTCACCGAGGCGGTCGTACTCACCACCTTCGCCGGCTACGTGGGGCTCGTGGCCGGCGTCGGCTTGGTCGAATGGGTCTCCGGTCTCGGTGAGTCGCTGCCGTTCTTCCGAGAGCCGCGCGTCGATTTGGCCGTGGCGGCCGGTGCCGGGGCCTGCCTGCTCTTGGCCGGGGTCGTCGCGGGGTTGTTCCCCGCGCTGCGCGCCGCGCACGTCGATCCCATCGTCGCGTTGAGGGAGGGGGCCTGATGCTCGACCTCGACACCTGGCGCGAGCTCTTTCACGTCCTGTCGCGCAACAAGCTTCGCACCTCGCTCACGGCGCTCGGCGTCTTTTGGGGCATGTTCATGTTGATCGTGCTGCTCGGGCTGGGACGCGGCCTGGAGGCCGGCGCCACCAAGAACCTGGGCGGTTGGGTGCAGAAGAGCGTGTTCGTCGGCTCGGGCAAGACCTCGCTGCCGTTCCGGGGGCGACAGCCGGGCCGTCACCTGCCGTTGCGGGACGCCGACATCGGTGCGCTGGAGCGTGTGCCGGGTGTCGTCGACGTCGCTCCGCGCTTACAGCTGGGTGATTGGCGCGACGGTGGGAACGTCGTCTACGGCGCCAAGAACGGCGTCTTCTCGGTCATGGGCGATCGGGCGAGTCTGCGTCGGCTCGAGCCCTTCCGCATCACGGCGGGGCGCTTTCTCAACGAGCGGGACGAGCAGGAGCGGCGCAAGGTGGCCGTGGTCGGCCCCCAGATCCGCCGCGTCCTGTTCGACGGTGCGAGCCCCATGGGGGCCTACATCATGGTTTCCGGGCAGTACTTCCTCGTGGTGGGCGAGTTGGCCTCGGACCGAGGCGGCGAGGAGGGGGACCACATCGACAACACGGTGTTCATCCCGTTCTCGACCTTCCAGTACGCGTTCAACCGCCGTGATCGGGTCGGCTGGTTCGTCTTCTCGGCGGCAGGGGAGACCGTCGAGCGCGTCAAGGAGGTGCAGAAGGCCGCGCTCCGCACCTTGGCGCTGCGGCACGACGTTCACCCCGAGGACGCCGGCGCCTTCTGGTCGTTCAACGCAGCCGAGCGGGTGCTGCGCTTCGAGGCGTTGTTCCGCGGGATCCGCCGCTTCGTCTGGGTCGTGGGGATCGTGACGCTGCTCTCGGGGGTGCTGGGGGTCAGCAACGTCCTCTTGATCACCGTGCGGGAGCGTACGCGCGAGCTGGGCTTGCGGCGTGCGCTCGGCGCGACTCGTACCACACTGGTGAGCATGATCGTGCGGGAGGCGCTGGTGCTGACCGCCGTGTCGGGCTACGCCGGGCTGGTGGCCGGTGTGCTCACTCTGGAGGCCTTGGGAAGGACGCTCTCCCGGCTCCCCAACGCCCCCTTGCAGGCCCCCGAGGTAGCGCTCTCAACGGCTCTCTGGGCGCTGGCGATCTTGGTGGTATCCGGCATCGCCGCGGCTATCGTTCCCGCTCGCCACGCCGCCAGCATCAGCCCCGTGGAGGCATTGCGCACCGAATGATTCGACGACTCTTGCCCTGGCTGGCGGCCGCCTCGGTGCTCGGCGTGTTCGCGTGGACGCTGCTCTTTCTCTACCAGCGTTCCGAGGCGAAGCCCGTCGTGCACGCCACCAGTCTCCCCGAGAAGCGTGACGTGGTGAAGAAGACGGTCGCACCCGGGGCGATCATTCCGCGCCGTGAGGTGGTCATCAAGCCGCGCGTCTCGGGCATCGTGGAGAAGCTGTACGTCGAGCCCGGCCAGCTGGTGAAGGAGCGCGAGCTTCTGGCGCGCATCCAGATCGTGCCCAACGGCGTCGCCCTCAATCAGGCGGAGGCTGCCGTGCGCGCGGCGAAGATCAGCTTCACCACGGCGCAGAGCGAGCTGGTCCGCTTCAAGGCCATGCGCACCGAGAGCGTGGTGGCCGAGTCCGAGCTGATCGAGCGGGAGCTGGCTTTCCGGCTGCGGGAGCAGGAAGTGGAGACGGCCGACGCCAACCTGCAGATCATCCGCTCGGGCGCCTCCAAGCGCTCGGGGGTCGTGTCGAACCTGGTCTACTCGACCGTGGCTGGCATGGTGCTCGAGGTGCCCATCAAGGAGGGCGGCAGCGTCATCGAGGCCAACAACTTCAACGAAGGCACGACAATCGCGGCGATCGCCGACATGACCGACATGATTTTCGCCGGTCGCGTGGACGAGTCCGAGGTTGGGCGCCTGTCCGTCGGTATGCCGGTCGCGATCTCGGTCGGCGCCTTCCCGGACCGCACCTTCGCTGGGACGCTCGAGCACATCGCGCCCAAAGGCCTGGAAAAGAACGGCACCATCGAGTTCGCCATCAAGGCCACCATCGAGCTGAAGGAGGACGTCTTCGTTCGCGCCAACTACAGCGCCAACGCCGACGTGATCCTGGACCGACGCGACGGGGTGCTGGCGGTCAACGAGGCCTGGCTGGCGATGAGCGGCGGCAAGGCCTTCGCCGAGGTGGAGACGACCCCGCAGCACTTCGAGCGCCGGGAGCTGAAGCTCGGACTTTCGGACGGAATCTGGACAGAGGTGGTCTCGGGGCTGGGCGCCGCCGATCGATTGAAGCACCAGGACGGCCCGCGCTGAGCCGTACTGCTCCCGGTTCGGGGGCCGCCGGGACAGGGGCGGCCCGGCCCTGGGGTCGAGTCGGCGAGCTCAGCCGGCTCGCAGGCGCAGCAGTCGCTCGGCCAGCTCGACGAAGCCGGCGCTCTCCCGGGCCCCGGTGACGTAAGTGGGGAGCAGGCTGAAGTCCCCGCGCAGGTTGGCGACGCCCACCGTGGTGTGGAAGGCAGCGAAGCACGAGGCGTCGTTCGGGCTGTCGCCGACGAAGGCGTAGCGATGTAGGGCTCGCGTCGGCTCGACGCCGAAATGGCTCAGGAACGAGACGGTCCCACTGGCCTTGTCGATACGGTCGAAGGTGAAGTGCAGGTGGACGCTCGAACGGGTCGTCCTGGCGCCGTGGTCGTTGGCGAGCTCGACCGCACGCGCGATGAGTTCTTCGGGGGCGCGCTCGTGTTCGCCGATGTCGAAGGCGTAGTCGCTGATCCGGCCGCTCGTGTCGTCGGCTGGGACCAGCTCGGGCAACGCGCGCCGTGCCTCGCTCACCAGCGCAACCAGCGCAGTCGAGCGTGAAGCGCGCTCGGCAGCCGTTACGGTGTCGCGGCAGCGCACTCGGGCGCCGTCACGATAGAAGCCTTGGGCACCGTTCTCACCCACGGCGCCGTCGAGAGGCCACCAGCGGACTGCCAGCTCGGCCCAGGAGGCCGGGCGTCCCGTGACGGCATGGAGGCGCAGGCCACTGGCGCGCAGGCGGAACAGGCTGGCGAACGCGAGTTCATCCAAGCGCCCACCGTGGAAAAACGTGTCGTCCAGGTCGAAAAGCAGGCCCTCGAGCCCCAGCGCCTCCTCGGCCGACAGCGCGGAAAGTGGCTTCATGACCGAGGTTCTAATTCCCGTGCTGGGAAAGCGCCAAGGGCCCGCAGTGGGGTCGCCTTCGAGGCTCGAAGCACAAAAGCAAAAACCCCAGCGAGAGTGTCGCTGGGGTTCTGCCCGACGCCCGGAGGCGCCATGGATATTCCTCGGTTCGACACCGAGGAGGTCTGAATCAGACCAGATCCTTGAGCGCCTTGAGGGGCGTCGCGCGGATCTTCTTGGTGGCGGGCTTCGCCGGGATCGTCATGGGCTCCTTGGTGAAGGGATTGATGCCCTGACGCTCCTTGGTGGCCGCCTTCTTGACGACGCGGAGCTTGACCAGACCGGGGACCACGAACTCGCCGGGGCCGCGGTTACCGAGCTGCTTCTTGATGAGACCGAAGATCTCGTCGAACAGCTTGTTCACGGTCTTCTTGTCGAGGTCCGTAGCGTTCGCGAGCTCGGTGATGATCTGGGCCTTCGTAAGCCTTTTGCCTGCCATTTGAGTGCTCTCCTGCTGAAGTCTGTGGATGTCGGATGCCTTCTCCCACCTCGGACCGCGCTTTCGCGCCATCTCGAGAGGCACCGCGACGG
>DATIDO010000457.1:0-2336 GCA_035456245.1 Polyangiaceae bacterium | reverse complement strand
GCGCCCTGCGCGCGCAGGGTCAAAAGTAGCCTTCGCGGGTTTGCTGGCCGCCTCGAAGGTGAGGGTCGGGCTCAGCCGAAGTGAACGGCGGAGACGTCCACGTTCATGACTCGGTCGCGGTAGGGCAGCGTGGCGCGGTCGGAGCCGGCGGCGCCGGCGACGACGTGGAGGGGGAGGAGATGCTCTTCGCGCGGGTGGCAGGCTCGGGCGGCGGGACCTTGGGCCCAGTCGACGAGTGCGCGCTCGCGCTCGACGGCGGACTTCTGCACGACCTCGGCCATCCAACCGTCGAACAGCTGTGAGTCGTTGAGCGCCTCGCGGCGGCCGAAGCCGCGCATGTTGTGGTAGCTCATGCCGCTGCCGACGATGAGGACGCCTTCGTCTCGGAGGGGCGCGAGAGCGCGGCCGAGTGCGATGTGGCGGGCCGGATCGAGGCCACGAATCAAAGAGAGCTGCACGGTGGGGATGTCGGCGGCGGGGACCGCCAACTTGAGCGGGACGAAGGTGCCGTGGTCGAAGCCGCGCTTGCCGTCGCTGCCGCTCTCGATGCCGGCCTGGGCGAGGAGCCCAGCGACCCGGGTGGCTAGCTCGGGGCTGCCAGGGGCGGGCCAGGTGATGCGGTAGGCCGCCTCGGGGAAGCCGTAGTAGTCGTACAGCATGGGCGGATGGGCGGCCGTACCGAGGGTGGGCACCGGCTCCTCCCAATGGGCCGACACCGAAATGATGGCCCGGGGCTGCTGGGGCAGGCTGACCACCAGGTTCTCGAGGTAGCGGCGCATGCCGTCCCACATCCCGGGGGGACCGAAGCCCAGCTCGACGAAGGGCCACGGGCCGCCGCCGTGGGGCAGGTAGATGGTGGGGAGCCGCCCGGGCTTGGGTTGGTGGCTGGTGGTCCGCTGGGGGCTGGAGGGCTGGGTCACCCTGTCATCCTAGGTCCGGCTGGGGGCCGGCGCAGGCCTAGGTAAAGAGAAGGACTGGTGCTCGGGCGGCATCAACGGGGATCCGGCCGTCCGATTGGCCAAGTACCCGGAAACAAGGAAGAAACCGGCAGATCGTCGGGTCATGTAGGTGGACGCCCGTGATCTCCTCACCTGCCTGAATGAGCTACTGGAACCAGCCCACTGGTGATGCATGTTCAGTGCCAGCCGTTCATCTTCTCAGAATCTCAGTGGTTTCTAAATTCCACAACATATTGTTTGACGGCCCCGGCTGGACCCCAATATGTTGCGTCCAGCCTTCGGTGCTGGACATCGGTAACTGTCCCGTTGTCCTGTCCCGAGCGGTCGGCGTTCACTGGTCGAATAGTCAGTCATTCGGCCAGCCTCTGATTCAGAGAACCCGGTCGCACTTCGGGCAAACGAAGTAACCGGAGCAGTCCCCCCAGTCAGGTCCGACTGGTGAGGGAGCAGAGCAACTCGAAGGCGGAGTCGAAGCGCCTTCCGGGTCAGGGCCGTCCATTCCCATTTTCACGATTCGAGAGTTCGCCTGGCCCCCCTCGAGGGGGCCGGCCTGTCCCCAGAGGGACGGCTCCCCTGGAGGGATGCTGCGGACCCGAGTCGCAACGAGTGAATCCCAACAGTGAGCCAAGGTCAGCCAGGGAGAGGCGAATGAGCGCAGAGCAGGCACGCAGGTTCGAGGGTAACGAGGGGCAGATCGAGGGAGTGGAACGCCGTGATTCGGCCATTCAGTCGCGTCGGGACCGCGATTTGGATGCGCAGACACACATGCGGGTCCGCAAGCGCAACGGCGACACCGAGCCGGTCCACCTGGACAAGATCGTCCGGGCCGTGGCCCGCTGCTGCACCGGCCTGACCCGGGTCGACGCCCTGCGCGTCGCCACCAAGACCATCAGTGGCCTCTACGATGGCGCCACCACCAAGGAGCTGGACGAGCTGTCGATCCAGACCTCCGCCGCCCTCACCGCCGAGGAGCCCGAGTACGCCCGCCTGGCCGCTCGCCTGTTGGCGCAGACGATCGAGAAAGAGGTCGCCGGCCAGAACGTCTATTCGTTCTCGCAGTCGATCGAGAAGGGCGCCGAGCTCGGCCTGATTGGTCCTCGTCTGCTCGAGTTCGTGCAGACCCACGCGCGCAAGCTGAACGCTGCGCTCGACGAGGACGGCGACAGCCGCTTCGAGTACTTCGGCCTGCGTACGGTCTACGACCGCTACCTGCTGCGTCACCCGACCAAGCGTCAGGTGATCGAGACGCCCCAGTACTTCTTCCTGCGCGTGGCTTGCGCGCTGTCGGAGACGTCGGGTGAGGCTCTCGAACTCTACGGACTGTTCTCGCGCCTGGAGTACATCGCCAGCTCGCCCACGCTGTTCAACGCCGGCACT
>DATIDO010000456.1:0-2504 GCA_035456245.1 Polyangiaceae bacterium | reverse complement strand
AAGCGGCAGCTCCCTCCCCACCACGGGCTCAGCAGGTAGCGATAGGCCCGGATCAGGGCCAGCAGGAGCCGCGCCATTCAACGGATGCGCCCGGCGGCAAGCTGGTCGAAGAGCTGCACCAGCTCGGCGCGCAGCGGTTCCATCTGCTCCGGCGCGAAACGCTCGCGCAATGCCACGACACAATCGAGGGCCATGAGCTTCACCGGATGACGGCGGAAAATTTCGCGCGCGACGCGCTTCACGCTGTTGCGGCTGCAGGCGCTCGGCACCAGGCGGCGCGTGAGCGCCACGCCCAGGCGCGATACCCCTGTCGTGCCGCTCGCCACGTGCAGGACAACGAGGCGCCCACGCAGCTTGCGCGAGGCACCCAGGATGGGACCGAAGGCCCCACGCGTATGGAATCGGTGACGGCGGGAAAAGCCCTCGGGCCGCGCGTCCCGCGGCATCGCCGGCGTCAGACCGCGATGCGCTTGCGGCCCTTGGCGCGGCGGGCGTTGATCACCGCGCGGCCGGCGGCCGTCTTCATGCGCACGCGAAAGCCGTGGGTCTTCTTGCGGTGAGCCGTCGACGGCTGGAAAGTGCGTTTCATGGCATTGAACCCTTGACATCCCCGATGGCCCGGGGAAAAGCATGAAAGTATAGCCGATTCCGGCCGCGGCTGTCACTCGTCATGGGCCATCGGACGACGCGGCGGCCTCCGGAGTCTGTGGATAAGTACCCGCATTCCGGGTAAAATTTCAGCTCTCTCCCGCCGCTCGTTCCTCGTCCCCTGCCTGCCTCGATCACCCACATGGATTCGCTTTGGCCGTCGCTTGCCGCGGAGCTCAAGAAGGAGCTTCCCGCGCAGCAGTTCGACACGTGGATCAAGCCACTGAAAGCCGAGCGACAGGGAGAGCAGCTGGTGCTGCTCGCTCCCAACCATCACGTGCTGCGCTGGGTGCGCTCGAACCTTCTTTCGAAGATCGAATCGCGTGTCGAACGCGTCGCCGGCATGCGCCTCGACGTGAACCTCGTGCTCGACGAGAGGCCCGCCGATACCGAGATGATCGTCCCGGAGCCGGTGCCCATCGGGGCGCCGCCGGTGGAGCGCCCCGCCCGCGAGGAGCACCGGCTCAATCCCGGCTTCACGTTCGACAACTTCGTGAACGGCAAGGCCAACCAGATCGCGCGCGCGGCGGCGATCCAGGTCGCCGAAAATCCCGGCACCGCGTACAACCCGCTCTTCATCTACGGCGGCACGGGCCTCGGCAAGACGCACCTGCTGCAGGCCATCGGCATCGAGGTTCTCAAGCGCAACCCGAAGGCGAAGGTTCGCTACATCCATGCCGAGCAGTTCGTGGCCGACGTGGTGCGCGCCTACCAGCACAAGAGCTTCGATTCCCTCAAGCGCTACTACCGTTCGCTCGATCTCTTCCTCATCGACGACGTGCAGTTCTTCGTCGGCAAGTCGCGATCGCAGGAAGAGTTCTTCTATACGTTCAACGCGCTCTTCGAGGCGCACAAGCAGGTGGCGATCACCAGCGACTGCTTCCCCAAGGAGATGACCGGCATCGAGGAGCGCCTCATCTCGCGCTTCGGCTGGGGCCTCACCGTGGCGGTCGAGCCGCCAGAGCTCGAGATGCGCGTGGCCATCCTGCTCAAGAAGGCCGAGAACGACGGCGTGCGCGTGGACGAGAACGTGGCCTTCTTCATCGCCAAGCACATCCGCTCCAACGTGCGGGAGCTGGAAGGCGCCCTCAAGCGAGTGCTCGCTTACGCGCGGTTCAACAACGCCGCGGTGAACGTGGCCACCGCTCGCGAGGCGCTCAAGGATCTCCTCGCGGTGCTGAACCGCCAGGTGTCGATCGAGAACATCCAGAAGACCGTGGCCGACTATTTCAAGATCAAGGTCTCGGAGATGTACTCGAAGAAGCGCTTCCGCTCCGTCGCCCGTCCGCGGCAGGTGGCGATGGCGCTCGCCAAGGAGCTCACCCAGCAGAGCCTGCCGGAAATCGGCGAGGCCTTCGGTGGCCGCGACCACACCACCGTCCTGCACGCGTGCCGCAAGACGCTGGAGCTGCGCGAGACCGACCAGGAATTCGCACGCGACTACGCGCAATTGCAGCAGATCCTGCTGGGATGAGCGGCGTACAACGCATGAAGAATCTGTGGACTGTTTTGCCGGCCTCCCGTCGCGGGCGGGTTATCCACAGCTTGCCCTTGCCGGCCGGCCGTTTCGTCCCCATTTCATTTGCCTGTCAACGCATTGATCGCGAAAAGCTTTCTGGAGTTATCCCGCTCCGGGCGGTCTCCTATTAGCTGTTAGCAATCTTCTTCTAATAAAGATCATGCTTAAAATCAGAACGACCAACGACAAGCTCCTGGGCCCCCTGCAGCAGGTCACCGGCATCGTCGAGCGCCGGCATACGCTGCCGATCCTGTCGAACGTGCTGATCACCGCCGGCGACGGGAAGGTCGACTTCCTCGCGACCGACCTCGAGGTACAGATCACTTCCACCGCCGCG
>DATIDO010000455.1:0-6322 GCA_035456245.1 Polyangiaceae bacterium | reverse complement strand
AGCTACGGTGAACCAGCAGAACCAGACTACCAACCTGCGCAACGACGCCAGCTGCTCGCAGCTGCCGGTCTCCAGCTGCACCCTGACGAAGTGGGCCGCAGCCGACACCGGCAACCAGCTGCTCGAGTCCTTCGACGCCAGCGCCGGAGGTGAGCTGACCGTCACCATGCAAAGGGCCGGCGCCCCCACGACCAACGTGGCGACTCTGGACGTCTGTTTCACCCCGACGGGTCGCGTTTTCAACAAGCTCGCCAGCGAGGTCACGCAGGCTGCCATGGTGCCGATGACGGGCGCGCCGCGCGCCCGTGTGAAGCTGGCGAGCGGCACGGGCATCGATCGACAGGTCGTCATCCCACCGAGCGGAGTCGCTCGAGTCAGTGCGGTTCCATGAGCAGGAGCGGTTCCATGAACAGCTGCGGTTCCATGAACGAGCGCGTCGCGTCGCACGGCTCTCGCCGAGGCTACACCGTGGTCGAGCTGATGGCCGCCCTGGCCATCTTCGCTATCGGCGTGACCGGCGTCGCCGCGATGCAGAAGGTCACCAGCACCTCGAACGCTCACGCCAAAAATCTGGCCATCGCCACCCATCTGGCCGAGAGCTGGCTCGACCGCCTGACGACCGACGCCACCAATTGGGGCACGGCCGCCGGCTCGACCAAGACCATCTGGCTCACCTCCCCTTCGGGCCAGTGGATCGTCGGCCCCACCAACACAGACCAAAACTGGGGGGCAGGCTTCGATGCACTCGGCAACTACCCCGCCGCCTCGGCCGAGGACGTGGCGTTCTGCTCGCACATTCGCCTGACCCGCGTGCTCCAATCGGTGGGCACGGAGCTGATCCGTACCGAGGTCCGCGTCTTCTGGCCGCGCGAGGGCGGAGGCTTCACCGGCACGCAGTTGTGCGCCGACGCCAACACCCAGCCTGCTGCGATCGAGGCCGATCCAGCCAAATTCCACTTCGTCTACAAGTCGAGCGCCGTGCGACAGGCGTCGAATTACTGATGGCCAGCCGAGCGAACTTCCACCGTACGTCGGACCGACTGCTGCCGCGACTCGTCTCGCGCCGCCGGCGCGCTGGCTTCACGCTGATCGAGCTGATGGTCGCCCTCACCGGCGGACTGTTCTTCTCCATCTTCGTGTTCGCCCTCACCCGCGACGTCACGCGTTTTTTCCAGCGCGAGGCCCGCTTGACCGACGCAACCCTGAGTGCGTTGACCGGGTTCGAGCGGCTGCGCACCGACGTCACGCGCTCCGGTTTCTTGGTCAGCCCCAACCTGGTGAAGGATCCGCGACGTTGCCCGCAGGTCACCGAAGGAACGGCGACCGACAACTATCCCCTGGGTTGGAACGGCCAGGATCGCCTGAAGCGCGTGGCTGCGCTGCGTGTCACGGCCGACGCGACCATCGCAGACAACGCGCTGCTCAAGCTGCAAACCCCTGCCATCACCCCCGACAGCTTGCTGCTCTACGGGAACTACACCTCCAGCGAACAGTTTCCGGTCTTGAGTATCGATGGCGTCGGCTCCGCCGCCCCCGAAGTGATCCTCGATCCGACCTCGGGAGCGCTGTGGCGTAGCGGCTACGACTCCACCAAGCTGGCCACCGATGCAGCCAATGTGGCTGTGATCGCTGCGATGTTCCCCGTGGGTCGTGCTCTGCGCGTGGTGACCCCCGAGGGCGAGGAGCAGTACGCCATCATCGACTCGACCAGCGTGCGCGGCCTCAACCCTCGCATCGTGCTCACCCAGAATCCCTCGCTGATCGAGAAGGGTGTCGGCAACAATTGCGGCCTGCGCGGCCTGTCGAACGGCGTGATGGTCAACCCGGTCAACATCATCGAGTACCGCCTACGCGACCTGAAGACGGATTTGGGCAGCGCGGACGCCCAGGTGGGCTACCTCTTCTCCAGCGAGGCCCCGGTGGGCGAGAGCCGCCTCGAGTTGGTGCGCAGCGAGCTCTCTCCGGGTACCGATGCCACGCCGCTCGCCGGCTCGCTCGAGGTCGTGGCCGAATATGCGGTGGATTTCCGCGTTGGCGTCACCGCCGTCACCGACGTGGCCGCCACGCGTGCCCTCAAGCCCTTCACCCAGGCCGACTCGGCGTTCGCTCGTTTCGCGGGTGATCCGCTGGGCGCTACCGCCGCTGCAGTGAACTCGGGGCCTCACCTGGTCCGTGCCGCACACCTGCGGCTGTCGGTGCGGACGCTGGACGAGGACCGCCAAGGCAACGCAGGCGCGGTGACCAGCCCGGCCTTCCGCTTCAAGCTGGCGGACAACCGCTTCGCTCGGGTCCGAACCTTGCAAGCAGTGGTTGCGACCCGCAACACGAGGAACATGACATGGTGATGGCACCCGGGAAGGGAACTGTAGGTATCCTGGCAGCTCGACGTGAGCAGCGGGGCGCCGCCGTGTTCGTGGTCACCCTGGCCATCGTGCTGCTGTCGGGCCTGGGACTCTGGGCCATCCAGTGGGCTGCCTCGGTCGATCAGGCGAGCGGTTATGCTCGCGTCTCGCGCCAGACCCAGTTCGTGGCCGAGGTCGGCCTGGTCGCAGGTACGACCTTCCTGTCCACGCCCGGCTGGGGCGCCACCCAGTACAACCTGGCCAAGACGCGCCCCGATCCCTGCGCCTCGACCGGCGGCATCACGCGCTTTTGCCGCAGCATCATCCTCGATGATCTGGACAAGCAGACCCAAGCCTCCACGTCGAAGAATCTGATCGACCCGGGCTCGAGCAGCGCCGTGGGCAGCCTGGGCAGCAAGACGGGTGATGCCAACGAGGTGCAGGGCCGCTTCATCCTGGAAATGACGGATCCACAACCGGCCATCGTCGCCGGTTCCGACATCAGCAAGGCACAGTACTACCGAGTGACCTTGACCTCGCACGCCGAGGTGCTGCCGCGCATCGGTACCGGGACCGGGCTCTGCGATACGTCGACCAACTCGGTCAGCAGCCGCACCGCCATGCGCGCCCACACCGTGATTGGCCCCATCTGATTCTTCGTTTCGAACTTCTCCTTCGCTCCCATCCGCCCATGTCATCGCTTCGCCACCTCGCCATCCCCACCATCCTGCTCGGCCTGAGTTCGGTCGGCGCCGAAGCGTTCGCCCAGTCCGTCGATCCCGGCACGGGCAGCGTGAAGCAAAAGCCCAACGTCATGCTGTTGGTGGACAGCTCGGGTTCGATGGAACACATCGCGGGCAGCTCGACGACCTACCCTACCTGCGGCGGCGCCAGCGACGGCAAGAGCCGCTGGATCAACGTGATCGAGGTGCTGGCCGGCAACATCACCAACTACAGCTGCGACCGCATCGACCGCACCGACAGCAATTTTTCGTCGCGCTTCGAGCTGCCGGGCGGAGTAGCGCCCGTCGACGTCGACTACCGCAACCCCTACATCCGTCCGCTCAGCAACAACTGTGGTCCCGCACCGAAGCTGAGCGCCACCCCTCCCACGGACGCCTTCGGCTGGATTGCTCCCGATTTCAAGGACCGCTACTCGGCTGGCTTCAACCTGTGCTCGTCCTCGTCGTTCCAGCAGGACGGTGCGTCGGGTCTGATCAACGCCCTCGGCAGCGTCGTGCGCTTCGGCCTGATGACCTTCGACACGCTGCCGAACCGTGAACGCGGCTACTCCGGCATCGTCACGGACTACCCGAACGGCGTGAAGGGTGCCTTCAGCTACTACCTGAACTCCGACTACGCGACCGGTCGCCCCGCGGACTGCTCCACCTACCAGGACGTCGAGGTGGGCGTGCGGAACGCCGCGGCCCCGGCTTGGGAAGGCCGCATGGTCGCGTTTGGCAACCCCAAGGCCTCGGACGCCGACAACAACGACCGACACGACCGCATCAAGCGCGTGCTGCTGGCTACTCGCCCCTACGGCGCCACGCCAATCGCCGGAGCGCTGAGCGATGCCCAGACCTTCTTCTGGGACGATCAGGACAAGGATCCGCTCGATCCCACCGGCACCCAGTACTTCTCCCCCGAAGGCGGCTCCGACACGGAAGGCGATCTCTACGTCAAGAACGAGTGCCGCGACCAGTACATCATCCTGCTCACCGACGGCGAGCCGAACCTCGATCTACGCGAGGACTGCAGCCGTACCCCCACCAACCCCAGCCTCCCCGGCAAGTGCCCCTTCGACACGCCGGAGGTGATTGCCGACGAGCTGGCCAAGGGTATGGGCGGCAAGAAAGTGAAGACCTACGTCGTCGGCTTCGCCGCCGACGTCTACAACGTCGGCGCCGGCAACGTGGACTGCAAGGCGGACAATTTCGACATGTCCGTGTGTTCCAACAAGCCCCTGCTGGACACCAACAACGCGCTGAAGGTCTGCTGCAAGCTCCACTCGATCGCCATCGCTGGCGGCACGGAGAAGGCCTACTTCGCCAGCGACGCAACCACGCTGCAGACCGAACTGGCGGCCGTGCTCAGCGACATCGTGAAGACGGGGACCGCCTCCGCCACGCAGCCCGTGCTCAGCCCGCGCGTCTCCACCCCCTCGCGGGCCGGCGGGGCCGTCGCTTTCCGGCTGCTCACCTCCTACACCATCGGTGACTCGACGCGCCTGTGGCGCGGCAACATCGAGCGCCAGCGCTTCTTGTGCAAGAATGGCCTGCCCGAGCCGCAGAACATGAGCGCCACGGAGGGCGACGACATCTCGTCGAACGTCACCACCGCGCGCTCCACGCGAACGATCATGAGCTTCCTGCCCGAAGAGGCGTCGGCTGGGATCATGCACCCCCAGCGCTCGGTACGCCCCAACGTGGCCACCGACGTCGCCGACGGTCTGGCCACCTACGGCCGCGCCGGCGCCCAGATCTCCGGGACACCGAGCAGCTTCGTTTCGGCGGTCACGTCGTCGGCCATGGAGGCCAACCTGACCCAGGGTGGCTGCAACGGCATGGCCAACGCCGACGCCTGCCGCACCGCCATGCTGAACTGGAGCCTCGGCATCACCACGACCGGTGAGACCCGCTGCTCGGGCAGCGGCGATCCGAATTGCTCGGTGATCGCCGACATCATGCATTCGACGCCGACCATCGTCGATCGCCCCTCGTCGCTGCCGTCCAACGCCAGCTACCAGGCATTCATGACCGCCAACACCAAGCGGGCGATGATGGCCTACACGTCCTCGAACGACGGCTACCTGCATGCACTGCAGCTGGCTGCCAACCACGCCGACGACTCGGCTTACACGGACAAGGCCGCCAACAACGAGCGCTACGCCTTCATCCCGCCAGCGATCTTCCCCTCGCTGCAGACGCAGTATCCCAACAAGCCCTCCAAGCTACTCGACGGCCCGCCGATCGTCCTCGACGTGCCTGCCGAGAAGGGCGGCTTCAACGACGACTACTACCCGTACAAACTGCAGCGACAGGGCAAGGTGGTCCTGGGCGAGGTGACGGACGCCTCGAGCATGTGGCGCACGGTGCTCGTTCAGGCCTTCGGCGGCTCACGTGGCGGCTACTTCGCGGTCGACATCACCGATCCCAAGATCCCCAGCAGCTGGGACAAGAACGCCGGGCCCCGCCTGCTGTGGCAGCTGACGACCGACGCCGCCGGTAACCCGCTGTTCGGCGAAGGCGGTGGTACGCCGCTCATCACCAGCATCTACGACTCGGCTACCAAGACGGAGATCGCCGTGGCCGTCCTGCCCGGCGGCTACGGTGGTGCTCCGATGTCCGGCGCCTGCCCGCGCAAGACGAGCACGACCGTTGCCCAACTGGACACCAACTCGCAGCCACTCAACCGCGTGCATTGCTACCCGTTCGACCAGGCCAACGACGGCGCCAAGGCGGCCCAGTCCGATCAGGTGAGCCTGGCGGGTGCGCGTTCACTCACCATCGTGCGGCTCGACAACGGCGAGATCCTGCGCAGCTTCCGCCGAGGCGACGACGACACCATGGGCATCGACGCCACGCGTCGCACGGCCGCCGATCTGGACTCACCGATCACCGGCGTGCCGTCGGCGTATCCGTTCGGTGTGGGCGCCGTGGCCGATCGCGTCTTCATCGGCGACCAGGACGGCACGCTGTGGCGCGTCGATCTGTCGGGTAGTCCCGCCGACTGGAAGATGGAGCTGTTCTTCGACACCTTCATCGAGCACTCCAGCAAGAGCAGCCCGACGACCGTGGTCGCGCAGCGCCGGGCCATCGTCACGCGCCCCATGCTGTCCGTGGACGAGCGCGGCCAGCTGAGCATCGCGGTCGCCACCGGCGATCAGAGCGTCTCGGGCGCCACGACGGACGAGCAGTTCGTCTGGTCGCTCTTGGAACGCCGCAATCCGGCCTCGGCGACCACCCGCTACTCGACCCTGG
>DATIDO010000454.1:0-2785 GCA_035456245.1 Polyangiaceae bacterium | reverse complement strand
GCCCCGTCGAGGATGACGCAGCCCAGGGAGGTCAAGGCGGAGCGTTGCCCGAAGGCCCCCCTGAGGCGCCGGTCGCGCAGCTGGACTTCGACATCAAGGAGCTGGTGTTCAGTTGGGGCGAAACCGAGCGCGCGGAGAGCTATCGGGTGGAGCGAAAGGTCGACGGCGACTGGCACCTCGAAGCCGAGACCGAGGACCTCACGGCCGAGGTCGCCATTGCGCTGCACCTGTTCGATTGGAAGAGCACGGAGTTTCGCGTCTCCGCCTGCAATGCAGACGGGTGCACGGCCGGTGAGCCGATCGACGCCACCTCGGCTCACCTGGAGAGCATTGGCTACGTCAAATCCGCATCGGTCAGCTCGGCCGACGTCTTCGGCTTCATCGTCGCTCTCGACGATACGGGTACGACGCTAGCCGTAGGGCGAAGCGCAGGCGTCGATGTCTATCACCGAGACGCGGCTGGGTGGTCCTTCTGGCAGAGCATTCAGGAACCGTTGTTCGCGAACATGACGCTCTCTCCGGATGGCACCAGAGTCGCCATCGCGACGGGAGACACGTACTGCAGCGTGCACATCTACGCGAACATCGACGGTGCGTGGACCTGGGTGCGCTCGTTCAACAAGCTGGTGAACACGCGGTGTGGGGCGCTGAAATTGAGCGCAGCCAACGATACGCTCGCGCTCGGGGTTCCCGATGGTATCCCGGGCATACCGCTCTCCGGCGGGGCGATTGGGATGTACACTCGGTCGGCGGTCGTCGTCATTCACGACCCGTTGGGGGACGAGCCGAGCTACTTCACCATCGGCTATCCGATGGACAGAGCTGGTTCGGAGTTCGGAGCGAGTGTCGCCTTCGACGCGAGCGGTACTCGGCTCGCGGTCGGGGCGCCCTACGAGAACAGCGTAGCGACCGGGATCAACGGTCCGATGGTCGACGCTAGCGCGACCAAGGATGGGGCTGTCTTCGTCTACGACCTTGCCGACGACGAGTGGTCGCGGTCGGCCTTCATCAAGTCCAGTGTTCGGCTCCTCGACGACTGGTTCGGGTGGGCGGTTGCCTTCAGCGACGACGGCAAGACCTTGGCAGTTGGAGCAGTCAATGCTGGCGGAGATAGCGCGGGGATTGACGCGTCACCAGGCGAGGCAAGCCCGGCGGCATCCGGAAGTGTCTGGCTCTTTCACGAGGCGGAGGGCGACTGGTACCAAGATCTCCTGATCAAGGCCCCGACGCTTCATCAGGGCGCATCGTTCGGCGGATCCTTGGCGTTGAGTGCCGATGGGAAGACCTTGGCGGTCGGCGCTCCGGGCGACAAGGGCGTCGACGAAGGACTGCTGGGTGATCCGCTGCACGCGGACCAGAGCATCGGCGCCGTCCATGTCTATCGGAAGCCGGCGAGCCACTGGGTCGCGGTGAGCTACGTCAAGCCGATCGTCTCCCGGGTCGGTATGACCTTCGCCCATGCCGTCGATCTGAGCGCCGACGGCCTGACGCTGGCGGTCGGTGCTCCTTACGAGGAGGGGCGAGGTACCGGTCTGGCTGCGGATCCAACCGTACTGGGCGCGACGACGACGGGCGCCGTCTACCTCTACTGAGGGATCTCCCATGCGTAGTCGCATCGCACGACCTTTCGTTGTTTCGCTCGCAGCATGGTGCTGCGCCGTGTCGGCGTATCCGGTCGCGAGAGCAGAACCGGCCCCCGCGGCGCGCCCATCGGTCGCTGGTTCTTCGTCGAGCGCCCGGACCGAAGCCAAGCTCTCCGAGGCTCGAATCGGCGAAGCGCAGGAGGCCTTTGCTCGTGGGAGGGCGGCGCTGGACGCCGGCCTGCCGAGCGAAGCGCTCGTCGAGTTTCGACACGCCGCCGAGATCAAGAGCACGCCGGGCCTGCACTACTTCGTCGCCCACTGCTTGGAGCAACTGGATCGGCTGCTCGAGGCCGAACGCGAGTATGCAGAGGCCGAACGGCTGCTGCTCGATCTCCCCGCGCGTGACGTGCGCGACCTGTTGCCCGAGGCCCGCGCGCGACTCGGGGAGGTCACCCCTCGACTGAACGTCGAAGCGAGCCCAGCCTCGGCCCGGGTCTTCGTCGACGACCAGAAGAAGGACCAGGGCGTCGGCCTTTCGTTCGATCCGGGGACTCACACCGTTCGGGTCGAAGCAGACGGCTACGAGTCGAAGGTCATGGAGCTGAACCTCGTGCGTTCCGAGCGCCGGACTTTGCGAGTGGACTTGACGCCGAAGAGGGCCCCGAGTGGGGCCGAGACGACGCAATCGGAGACTCGGGAGTCCGAGAGCTCGTCGGCTCGTCCCGTGCTGTTCTGGTCGGCGGTCGGTGTCGCCGTGGTTGGCGCAGGCGTGGGGATCACGGGCGCTATCCTGCACGCCAACGCGGACTCCGACGTCGCGCGCTATGGGGCGGAGGTCGACGAAGCGTCGGGCGGTAGCTCGTCGGCGTGTGCTGCGGACAATCCCCCCGCCGCCTGTGTCTCGCTCGAAGACGCGCTGGATCAACGAAGCTGGACTGCGACCATGCAGTGGGTGGGATTGGCGACTGCGCTGGGTGGCGCTGTAGCTGCGACGACCGTCTATTTCGCCTGGCCCAACGAGCCGAGCGATGCGGGAGTGGGGGCTCGCGTGGGGCTCTACTTCGAGGGCCAGCTCGGTGGGGGTCGCATGGGCTTGCGCGGCCGATTCTGACGCTCGCGTAGGTCGAATGGTCGGCGCCGATGGTGGCAGCAGCCCGGACAGCAAATGTCCGGGTTGCTGGTCATGTGCGCGCAGCTGGGGT
>DATIDO010000453.1:0-6370 GCA_035456245.1 Polyangiaceae bacterium | reverse complement strand
GGAGGGCTCGGCCGAGCCCATCATGCCGCTCGAGCGGGCCAAGGAAGAGTTCCAGCGTCGCTACGTGCTGGAGGTCCTGGAGCGGAACAACGGCAACCGCACCCAGACGGCCCGTGACCTCGGCGTCGATCCCCGCACCATCTTCCGTTACCTGGAGCGGGAGCCCAACCCGCCGCCGTCCGGCGGCGGGTAAAGCCAGCAGAGTCGCCGCCGTCCGGCGGCGGGTAAGCAAACAGAGCCGCCGCCGCCGGGTGAGCAAGGCGCGGCGGGTAAAGCAAACAGGGTCGCCGCCGTCCGGCGGCGGTTGAGTAAGCACGGTCGCCCCCCTGCCTCGGGCCCCGGTCCGGCACCACCGGGGGGGCCCAGCCGAGCCTTCGGGGGTCACTCATCGACCCACTTACAGAAAATTGGGCCAGCCTGCAGGAAACCGGCCATGGGGGGAGCATGACCTGGACCGCGAGCTCCGAATCGCAGGCATTCCACCCCGCATTCCACCCCGAGCCGTCCTTCGCCGAAGCCCCCGTGTCCGTGGCAGCGTCGGGCGAGCTGAGCGCACTCGGGGTTCAGGCTCAGGCCCACGGCTACCTCTGGGTTCAGCTGGCTCCTCCCGGACCCCAGCATCGCGGCCGTTTGGGCCTCTACATCGAGGAAAGCATCGAGTCCTGCCTGGAGGAGCGCGGCGCGCTGCCCCCCGGGATCCAGGCCAGCACCGGTTTGGACGCCTCCCTCAGCGACCAGCTCTACCGCGCGCGCCTGGTCGAGATGCGCGGCTTGGCCCTCGGCGTCCCCTCCCTGGAAGGCATCACCAACCTGGGTCGCGCGCTCGACGCGGAGGACAGCGGCGTCCTGCGTTGGTGGTTGGCCGCTACGGCCGAGCGCCCCGTGCGCGTGGTCCTCGGCTCCGAGAACATGCGCCTGCGGGTCTACCCCTCACCGGTTCTGTTCGAGACGCTGTTCGAGGTCGCCCCCGAGCCGGTCTCGCCTCGCGCACCCTCGGTTTCCATGGCCGAGAGCGCCGAGACGATGGCGCTCTCCGAGTTGCCCCCCGACGTCTCCGAAGCTTCCGAGTCCGACGAGGACGTCGTGTCTTTCGCCGAGGAGCCCAGCCAAGACGAGCTGAACGAGCTCCCCGTTCAGGCTGGGCCCCAGCTGCCCGCGCTCGATCGCGCGCTCGGGCTGGATGGCTCGGTCGCGGCCGCCTGGGAGGCGCCGAGCGAGCCGTCGAACGACTCGTTCGACGCGCAGGTAGTCGAGCCGGTCCTGGCCGAGACGATTCACGAGGAGGCGATTCCGGCTTTCCCGGTCCAGACCTCGACCGACTGGCAGCAGCCCGGTGACGCCGAGCCGCAGCACGTCGAGGCAGAGCAGCCCGCTCCGACGGCTCCGGCTGCGCCCGTTGCCATGGCTGCGCCCGTTGCCATGGCTGCGCCGATTCAGCCTGCGCCGGTTCAGGCCGCGCCCGCTCCCGCCGCGCCGGTTGCGGCGCCCCGCTGGCGCTCGGACAGCACCGAGCGTCTCGACGCTGCCGAGTTCCTGCGTGCGCTGGAGGAAGACTCCGCGCGCGTGCCTGTTGCCGAGGCCCCGCTCGCAGCAGCGGACTTCGACACTGCCGCGCCCGAAAGCGCCGCGCCCGAAAGCGCCGCGCCCGAAAGCGACGAGCGCGAGAGCGCCGAGCTCGACGGTGAGACCTACGACGCCGCCACCCACGACGCTGCGGCCTACGACGAGGCCGTGCACGCGCTCGACTCGGACGAGCCCACCATCGCGCCCGAGCCCAGCGTCCTGCCCACCAAGGTGATCCGCCGGACCCCCTTCATCCGCATGGCCGAGCCCGACGAGCAGGCAGCACCGCGTGCGGTCGCCGCCTTCGATCGGGACGACCTGGCCTCGCCGGAGCTCGGCGAGGAGCCGCCCGCCGCCGGCCCGACGGGCTCGGCCTTCCTTTCTTCCCAGCCCACCCTGCCGGCTCAGCGTGAGCCCCAGCCGCTCGACGAGAGCGATCCGTTCGTGCAGCTGGCTCGCCGCGACTGGAAGACCTGGGCCAAGAACCTCGAAGCGGCTCGTGGCCCCAAGCCGCTCGCCGTCGTCGAGCGCCAGTTCGTGACCGACTACACGCGCCTGCGCGAGGCACTGCGCCGCGGCGTCGCCGACCGCAGCGCCGCCGAGGTGCTCGACGCTTGGCAGGCCTCTTTCGCCACCAGCTACTCGGAGGCATTCGACGCGCTGCGTGTGCGTGGCAAGCGCCCCACCATGGTGCTCGACGTCCCCGAGATCGCGCAGCGCCTCGGTCGCCTGCAGGGCGCCCGCCGCGTCCAGCTGCTCTTGGTCGACGGCATGCGCTTCGATCTGGGTCTGATGATTCAGGAGCGCCTGCGCGCTCGCGTCGACGCCGCGCTCACCGAGCGCCTGCTGCTCTGGTCGGCGCTGCCGAGCATCACCACCTACCAGCTGGAGCTGCTGGGCAAGGGCCCCGAGGGCCTACGCGACGAGTGCAGCTTGGACGAGTCACCGGCCCTGGTCGCCCGCGGCCGCGCCGCTGCCGCGCCGCGTCGCATCCGCACCGGTCGCCTCGAGCTGTTCAAGATCGACGTAGTCGAAGACGCGCTTCGTGAGCCCGGGCTGCCGATCGAGCAGCGCCTGCCGGAGATCGCCGAGCGCACCAGCGAGGCGCTCGCCGATCATCTCTCCAAGCAAGCTCCGCGCACGTTGGTGCTGGTGTTCGGTGATCACGGATTCGCCCTCGATCCCCGCGCCGCCGGCACGACGGCAGAGGTTCGTCAAGGTGGTTCGACGCCCGAAGAAGTGCTGGTGCCTGCCTTTGCTTGGCTGACCGGCGCCGTTCACTGATCGGTAAAAAATCGAAGTCCGATCACGAGCCGAGCGATCCCGTCGCTCGGCTCGCGCGCTTTTGGTTGACGGTCGCGCAGCAGGTGCTTACCTTCATTGCAGGTTCCCTCTGCGAGGGCATGCAAGCCTCAGTAACGAATCCCGCCAACAGAATCCCAGGGAAGCGAGAGCTACGTGGTGGAGCGCTACGCCGGTCTCGATATCGACCGGAAGCCAGAAGCCGCATCGAGCTGCCCACCTTTTAAAGTTAAGGGGTTCGGCACTGTCTCATCGCTGCGGCCCTTGCGGTACGGAACCAACTAATTTTTCCGGTCTGCCCGTCATCGGTGGACCGGTCGTTCCCTGCCTTCAGCAGGGAAGAAGCTGAATTCGCTGGGCGGTGGACGCCTCTCGCTAGCCGGCGGACGGCTGCCGCAGCCAGCGGAGTGCCGGGTGGCCGGCGCATCAGCCGAGCCAGTCGCTCCTTCGATCCGTTTGTGGGCTCCGACGGTTCGCGTTACCGTCCGCGCCCATGTCGAACGTGCGAAAAGCTGGCTGGAGGCGCTCGTCGCGCCCCTGGGCGGTGGTGGTGGGGATGGCTCTGTTGGTCCCGGTGAACGCCGCGGCCGAGCGCCTGTTGGGGACGGTGTCCGGGTTCGAGAATCTGACCAACCCGGTCTGGTCCGAGGCCAAGGATCCGGCCAAGCGCGGCTATTCGTTCCGCGAGCTGGTGCCCACGGTGCCTGCCAAGTACCGCAAGCTGTTCCCCCACATTCCCAAGGAGCTCTGTCTGGTGGCGCTCTCGGCCAACGAGCAGAAGCCGCCGAGCAGCGGCGTCCTGGTCCGCGTGGGTGGAGGCCGCACGACTCCCGTCACCTTGGCCGTCGTTCCCGGGACCAAGCTGGTGTTCCAGAACACCGATCCCTTCTCCCATCGTCTCTACGGCGTCGGCATCCAGGGCTTCACGCCCAACGAGACCACGCGCGGCGCTCAGCGTGAGTGGACCGTGCCGTCGGCCGGTACCTTCGAGATCCGTGACGAGGCCGCGCCCAGCCTACGCATGTGGGTGGTCGCCGAGCCGCACGTCGCCGCCATCGCCTATCCGTCCAAGAAGGGCGAGTACGCGCTCTCCGTGACCGAGCCCGGCGCCTACACGGTGCAGGCCTACTTCGCAGGTGAAAAGGTCGGCGCGCCGATCGCCGCCGAGGCCAACGGCAAGGAACAGCGCCTCGCCCCCATCGCCATCAGCTCGCCCAAGAAGACCGAGGACAAGGCAGACTGATGTTGCTCTCACGCTTTTGGTACGTCGCGCTCGGTCTCGTCATCGGCGCACTCGTTTTTCTGCTCTCGATGGCGCAGAGCATGTTCAACCGTGCGGGCGAGCGCTCGCTGGGTGAAGGGCTCTCCGCCGACAGCCAGGTGGTGTCCTGGTACCTGAAGGACGACGCGCGCATGCGCTCGAGCCACCTGGTGAAGTTCGCGCTGGATCCGACCATCGCCAAGACACTCCATCAGGCCAGTCAGTCCGAGACGAAGCTGCCCAGCAACTTCAAGGACGACATCACGGCCGCGATGAAGAAGGTGAACCAGGAGATCCCCGCCGATCAGGCGTTCGACGCCGTGTTCGCCATCGACCAGAACGGCCGCGTCGTCGGCCGCCTCGGCTACGAGCAGGCGTCGGGCATGGATGACTTCGAGCTGGGTGGCTACCCGGTGGTCGCCGATGCGCTTCACGGCTACGTGCGTGACGACACGCTGATCTGGGGCCGCATCTATCGAGTGGTCGCCCGCCCGGTGGAGTACGAGGTCGGCAGCATGCCGGCAGGTGCCATCGTCGGTGCGCGCATCGTCGACGACAAGTTCGCGCGTGAGCTGAGCGGCCGCACCGGCGCCGCGGTGGCCTTCTACATGGACGGACAGCGGGCCGCCGCCGGCGCGCCCGAGGGCTTCGCCACTGCCAACCTCGATCAGATCGTGACCGATCTCGACGAGCTGGCAGGCGATCCCGACTACAAGGAGAAGGGCCGCAGCTCACTGCGCCGCATCGGCGCCACGCTCGGCGTGCAGTACACGCGCCTGCCTGGTGAGGCCTACGCGCTCGGCGCCGGCTTCGCGGTCGCCCGCGACGCGGCCGAGATCACCTCGCCGTTCGGCTTCTTCGAGGCGGCCGACGACAAGGACAAGGCGTCGGTGAACTGGATCTTGATCGGCGGGCTCTGCGTGGCGGCCTTGGTCATCGGCATCCTGCTGAGCGTGTTCGAGCACACCATGCCCTTGCACAAGTTCCGGCTCGAGGCGCTCAAGCTGGCGCGTGGCGAGGCGGATCAGCTGCAGGTCAGCAAGTTCTTCGGCAGCTACCGTCGCCTGGCCGCCGACGTGAACGACGGCATCGACAAGGTGGCCTCCACGGCCGGCGGCGTCTCGCGTCGCGCCACCGATCTCAGCACCGTGCTGGGCGATCTGCCGGCGCAGCCGGTCATGGCGGCCTTCGCCGTGCCGGACTTCGCCGCTCCTGCTGCGGCGCCTCAGGTTCCCCAACCGCCGCAGCGCTTCCCGCAGGTGCCTGGTGCAGCCCGTGCTCAGCAGGCGGCAGTCGAAGAGGTGGCCGATCCCGAAGCGGAGTGGCGCGCAGTGTACGAGCAGTTCGTCGTCACCAAGCAGCAGTGCGGCGAGCCGACCGAGGGCTTCACCTACGACAAGTTCCGGCAGACCCTGGTGAAGAACCAGGAGGCGCTGGTGGCTCGTCACGGCGCGGCCGAGGTGAAGTTCAGCGTCTACGTGAAGGAAGGCCGCGCGGCCCTCAAGGCCACCCCGGTGCGCTGAGTTTCCCGGGCTGACTCGGGTGGGTGGGCCCTCGGGGCACCCCCGACTTCAGGGCGTCCCGAAAGGGGCGCCCTGTTTCGTGGAGGGGGCGGGTGAAGCGCACGGTGGCTCGCGGGATGGCGGGGCGGGCGCGCTTCTGCGGGCCCAACCACCGCGCTTGCGTGGAAGACAAGCAGGGTCGCGCCGGCGCGGGTGGAGTCGTGGCCGGCCGAGGTCGCTCGGCGGTCGCGCGCTTCTCCGTCTCGAGCTTGGCGACCAGTAATCCCAACGCGCGGTCCAGCACCGGCTCGAGCGCTCGCTCGGGATTCGTGTGCATCATCAAATCGAGCGCTCGCTCCAAGAGGTCCTTCGTCGTCTCGGTAACATGGGCCTCCACTCGCCACCGCTCGGCCCCCGTCGGCCGCGTGCGCCCGCGATCCAAAACATCGGGCTGCGGCCGCTCCGGAAACCTCGCTGCCAGCCGCACTGCGCCGTGCTCGCACGGCGCACAACGAGCCAGCCAGCTGCCTTTTGCTGACTCCCGCCGCCATTTCGAGCAGCTGCTCAGCTGACTCGGCTGACCAATGCGGCTTCAGCATCGTCACCGTGGTCAAACTCAGCTCCCCGCGTGCCAGACGCACAATGATTTCAGGCTGCCGCGCGGCCAAACGAGAGCACGTCATCCTCCGATAGGCCTCGTCCTCGCTCAGATGCAGGACCTTCAGGCAATACTCGTAGAGCG